>CALRVN010000020.1:0-18511 GCA_943371625.1 Hyphomicrobium sp. CS1GBMeth3 | reverse complement strand
GTCGCCGAACACCTTGTTGTTGTTGCCATCGATCAGGTTGCCGGAGCCGTCGCCGATCGCCTTGTTGGCATCGCCGAACACGGCGTTGCCGGAGAAGTTGCCGATGGCGATGTTGTCGTTGCCCTGGACGATGTTGCCCGAGCCGACGCCGCTCGACTGGTTGTTGTCGCCGTCGACGCCATTGCCGGAGAACGCACCGGCTGCCTGGTTGTTATCGCCGAAAACTGCGTTGCCCGTGATGAAGCCGTTCGAGGCGTTGTTGTTGCCCTGCACGACGTTGCCGGAGAATGCACCGGCGGAGCGATTGAAGTCACCGTCGATGAGGTTGCCGACGACGGTGCCGTCCGCCTGGTTGCTGTTGCCGAACACCGCGTTACCCGAGCCGGTGCCGTAGGCCTGGTTGTCGTCGCCCTGCACGACGTTGCCCGAGCCGTCGCCGTTGGCGGTGTTGCGATCGCCGTCGATGAAGTTGCCCGAGAGTGTGCCCGTCGCGTTGTTGTCGCTGCCGAACACGAAGTTGCCGGAGAGGAACGAGTTGGCGCTGTTGCGGTCGCCCTCGACAATGTTGCCCGACAGGTCGCCGAACACCTTGTTGTTGCTGCCCGTCACGCCATTGCCCGAGCCGTCGCCGATGGCTTTGTTGCTGTCGCCGTCGACGATGTTGCCGGAGAAGGCGCCGCTCGCCTGGTTGTTGTCACCGGTGACGCCGTTGCCCGAGATGAAGCCGGCCGACTGGTTGTTCGAGCCTTCGACGATGTTGCCAACGCCCGTGCCTGAAGCTGCGTTGCCGTCGCCCGTGACGCCGTTGCCGGAGAACGCGCCCGCGGCCTGGTTGAAGCTGCCGTTGACGATATTGCCGGACAGGAAGCCGGAGGTGGCGTTGAAGCTGCCGTTGACCTGATTGCCCGACAGGGTGCCGAGCGCTTGATTGCCGCTCCCGGTCACCTGATTGCCTGAGAGATTGCCGAAGGCGAGATTGCCCAGACCGTCCACCTCGTTGCCGGAGAAGTTGCCGACGGCGACGTTGAAGCTTGCGCCATCGGCATAGTCGTTGCCCGAGCTGTTGCCCAAGACGGTATTCGCGAAGACGCCGTTTCCGGCGCTGTTGCCCGACCCGTTGCCGATGATCGTATTGCCGATGAACGCGGTGCCGTTGTCGCTACCGGAGCCGTTGCCCATCACGGTATTTAAGGCGAACCCGGTCTGGTTGTCGTTCCCGGAGTCGTCGCCGATGATCGTATTGCCGACCGCCGCGGGGCCGTTGCGCAGGCCCGAACCGTCGCCAATGACGGTATTCCCTGCGAAGCCGAGCTGATTGTTGCTGCCGGATCCGTTTCCGACGATCGAGTTTCCTACAAAGGCATCTCCGTTTGAGTTGCCCGAATTCTGACCAGCGATCGTGTTGTTGATCGCGCCCATACCGTTGCTGTTGCCGGAGCCGTTACCCGTCACCGAGTTGTTGACGAACCCGGTACCGTTGTTGTTGCCCGAGCCACTGCCAGTAATCGTATTGTTGATCGACGCGGCACCATTGTTGCTGCCAGAGCCGTTACCCGTCACGGTATTGTTGACGAACCCGATACCGTTGCTGTTACCGGCGCCGTTGCCAGTGACGGTGTTGTTGACGAAGCCGGCCTGGTTGTTGTTACCCGAGCCGTCGCCGATAACGTTGTTGTTGACCGCACCAATGCCGTTGCCCTTGCCCGATCCGTCGCCGACCACGGTGTTGCCGACGAAGCCACCTTGGTTGTTGTTGCCCGACCCGTCGCCGATGATGCTGTTGTTAATGGCGCCGATGCCGTTGCCGATGCCCGATCCATCGCCGATCACGGAGTTGCCGACGAAGCCAGCCTGATTGGTGTTGCCCGAACCATTGCCGGTTATCGAGTTGTTCTGGAAGCCGGCCTGGTTGTTGTTGCCGGAGTTGTTGCCGGTGATATTGTTGTTGCTGGCACCTGTGCCGGCAATTCCGAGCGACAGATTGCCGTTGCCCGAGTTGTTGCCGTTCACGTTGTTGTTCTGGAAGTACGCACCGTTGTCGCTGCCCGACTGGTAACCGGTGATGTTGTTGAATCGGAAACCACCACCGTTGTCGTTACCGGAGTCGTTTCCGTTGATGACGTTATTCTCCGCCCCAACGATGCTGACGGTCAGCGGGAACACGGAAGTTATCGACAAGATCGGGTCGTTGTTGTTACCCGACCCGTTGCCGTTGATGATATTGTTATTAAATCCCGACGCCGACTGACCGAGTGCGGTAGCGCTGTTGCCATTTCCAGAGTTATTGCCGTTGACAACGTTACCGTTTACGCCAGCGTTGACGCCGAATACTGTGATGACACCGGAACTACTGACGTTGTCATTGAGCGAGGTGTTGCCGACGACGTTGTTGTTGTTGCAGGCGCCGGTCGGACCATCGTTCAGGCCTGAGTCGTTCGGACCCGGACCCGCGTCTACGATGTTGTTGCCTTGGGCGATCACGCAGGGCGCGGCCAGTGCCCCGCTGGGAGCTGCCATACTCATCGCCGCTGCAAGGGCGATGGCGCTGACGCCGGTGATCAAACCCCGCTTGTGGGACAGAGTCCCCCCGAAACCGGTACGCATGAACGCAACTCCACAAAAAAACTGACGCAAACTCAAAAAATCAGTCGATCAAACCGCACTGGGCACTTGCTTCTTCGTTAGTTCCCTCACCCCGGGGCGTACTTCGATCGCCAGCTGCCGCATTTTCGACAGGCTGGGCACAGCTATTCCCGTCCCTCAGTGGACGCGCAATTTGATTCGCGGAGTGACAGATATTCACTTATCCCGCGTTGCACGATTGCAACGTGGTTGAACCGCCCGCATAGCGCGCAGGCGATATGCCGCACGGGGCCTCCCGAAGCACAAGTACCGGGGCCGTAGAGACTTTTAGACGGGCGGCCAGCCTACGGCGGGTCCTGCGGGAAGAGCACTAGCCGGCTGTCTAATTCTTGGGCGTAGCCTTAGCCTGCGGTTCCTTGCCCTTCGATGGGGCCGCGGGCGGATCCTTCAGCGGCTGCACGTCGATAACGATGGCAGAGAGACGCCACTGGTCGGCCACGCGCTCGAAGCCCATGTCGAACAAAATGCGCTCGGGGTCAGTGGGGATGTAGCCCGTCAGCCGCAGGAGCCCCGCTTGGACCGCCGGCTCGCGAATGAGCTTGGGATCGAAGAAGACCAGCGGCGACAAATCGAGCTTCCGATTGCGGAGTGAGGCAAATATCTCGGCCAAACGCGCATCAGTATTGAGAGATTGGAATTGAAGAGTGCCCAGATCGCGCAGCACGGAATAGTTTCCCGTCTGATTGGCCTGGTTGAGCGCGATCAGCGTGGTGCGGATGAGCATGTTGAGCTTGAAGGCGTCGGGGATTTGAGCGTCGGGCGCACCCACCGTGGCAGGGGGCTTGGCTGCGGGAGGCTTTGTTTGAGCCTGTGCCGCCTGAGGCGCTGCAGCCGCCAGCAGCAGACACACGATCAGCGTTTGGCAGCCCGAATTTCGTGTGGTGGTCCCCATGGGCTCCCTTATGCGCCATGCCCGCCAAGGGTCGCAACGGACACGCGGCAGCAAGATTAAGCGCCGTTTGTCACAGGCAATTTCGTCGGTTTTTGAGCGGCGTTGGGGGGAGCGCCGGCGCTAGAGGGGCGCCGGCCGGGCGGCCCCGTTGTTGCGCTGAAGGGCGATGCCGTGTTGCAGGGACTGCGCGATGCGCTGCGAGCGATCGACGAAAAGCTCCGCGGCCGCAGGCGGACAGGACTCGCGGGCGGTCTCGGCGAAGAGCGCAAGCCAGCGGGCGAAGTGCGGCTCGTCGATGTCCGGGATTGCCGCGTGCACGACCATGGGACGGCCTTTATAGGCGCCGGTCAGCAGCGTGACCGACGACCAGAACTTGCACAGCGTCGCGAGGTGCGCATCCCAGTCATGGACCTTGGCGTTGAAGATCAGACCCAGCACTGGGTCGCGCCTCACCCTGGCGTAGAATGCGTGCACCAGGTCGCGAATGAGATCCTCGGTGACGCCCGCGGGAAGACCGGGGGCTGCGGGATGGGGCTCGGTCATGATGGACCTTTCGCTGATAGCTCAAGCGGCTATAGCACGCGCACCCGATGACGCGCGTCAGCTGCGCGTCAAACTCCAGTGAAGTTGTGCCGATGATTGCGCGATAGGCGACAGCTATCGGGCGCTGCGGCGCGAACTGCGGTAAAATCTGTCCGCCCTTGCTTGATCTCTCCGCGCCAGCCGCTTGCAGAAGGCGCTATTAGTGCCGCTAAGGCAGCCGTAGCGCTCCAGCAGGTCGGCGTCATAGGCGTTGGTCGGTCCGCCGGCGCGGGCATTGGCGCGGGCCGCTTCGACTTCCCAATAGGTCTGGGCTGAGGCGATGCCGGGCGCGAGGACGGCGAAGGCGGCTGCCGAGAGTGCGGTCAATCCTGCCGCTGCTGTGATCTTCATTGTTTTTCTCCGGTTGCGCACGGTACGGGCGCTGCTGGCCGAAAGGTGTGGTCTTGGCGGAGGAACGTCAAGGAAGCGTCAATTGTTGCGGGCCGGGGTGCGGTTGCGGTTCTGAGGGGCGCGGCGCTCAATGCCGCAAATCCAGGGGTGACGATGACGATCACGATTTATCACAACCCGGCGTGCGGCACGTCGCGTAACACGCTGGCGATGATCCGGCAGAGCGGAGAAGGGCCCGTGGTCATCGAGTATCTGAAAGATCCACCGAGCCGCGCGAGACTTACAGAACTCATCGGGGCGATGGGCATCGCGCCGCGCGACCTGCTTAGGCAGAAGGGGACGCCGTACGAAGAGCTGGGCCTCGGCGATCCTAAATGGAGCGACGGCGCGCTGATCGACTTCATGATCGCGCATCCGATCCTGATCAACCGGCCGATCGTGGTGACGCCGAAGGGTGTGCGTCTATGCCGGCCTTCCGAGGCGGTGCTCGACATCCTTCCAAATCCGAACATCGGCGCATTCACGAAGGAAGACGGTGAGGTCGTGCCGGCGCGGAAATAAAAAAAGGCCGGAGGGGATGCCTCCGGCCAGTTTGCACACTGAAGCAACAGGGGAGTGTGCGGACGCCTTGAGAACCTGAGACTACATGCGCACGCGCTTCTTCTCGGGGTCGTAGAACGGGAATGGCACCACCTTTGCCTTGAGACGCTTCTGCTTGCCGTCGAGACGGCCAACCTCGAGGTCGGTCTCGAGGACCGCGTGCGTTGCGTCAACGCGTGCGAAGGCGAGCGTCTTCTTGAGCAGCGGGGAGCGCATGGCGCTGGTGACGATTCCGACCTGGGCGCGACCGACGTACACCGGGTCGCCGTGCGAGGGCTTCTCGTTGCCCGCAATGTCCAGGCCCACCAGCTTGCGCATCGGATTGGCTCGACGGCGCTCTAGGGCCGCGCGGCCGATGTAGTCCTCCTCCTTCTTGGCGGGGACGGTGAAGCCGATGCCGGCCTCGATGGGGTCGGTCGTGGTGTCGAAGTCGTGGCCGCCGAACACGAGGCCGGCTTCGATGCGCACCATGTCGAGGGCGTCGAAGCCGAACGGCTGCAGGCCGAGCGGCTCGCCCACGGCCATGATCGCGTCCCACACGGCGGGTGCATCCTTGGGATGGCAGAAGACCTCGTAGCCGAGCTCGCCGGTGTAGCCGGTGCGGGAGACGAGAACCGGGATGCCGGCGACGCCACCGATGCGGCCGACGGTGAAGCGGAACAGGCCGAGCTCGTCGATGGTCGGGCGGCCGGGCGGCGTGCCGACGATCTCGCGGAGTATCTCGCGCGAGCGCGGGCCCTGCACGGCAACGTTATGGATCTCGGACGTCGCGGTCTTGAGATTGATGTTGTAGCTCGACTTCGCCGCCTGCTCCTTGAGCCACAGCAAGCTGGCATCGTCGCCGCCGATCCAGCGGAAGTTGTTGTCGGCGAGCCGGAACAGCGTGCCGTCGTCGACCATGCCGCCGTGCTCGTAGCACATGGTGGTGTAGAATACCTGGCCGACGGAGAGCTTGCGCACGTCGCGCGTGACGATGCCCTGCAGGAACTGCTCGGCGTCGGGGCCTAATATCTCCATCTTGCGCAGCGGAGACAGGTCCATGATCACCGCGCGCTCGCGGCAGGCCCAGTATTCCTCGATGGCCCCGGCGTTGGCGAAGCAGTGCGGCACCCAGAAGCCGCGGTACTCGCCGAAGTTTCGCGTGAGCTGTGATGTGCGCGCGTGGAAGCCGCTCTCGCGCGTCAATTGCAGTGGAGCTTCGGCGGTCATGCGGTATCCGATCGAGCGCTTGAATGGCGCGTCCTTGGGATAGACGCGCACTTGGATTTCGGTGAGATGCCAGCCGTTGGAGGCATCGAT
Source organism: Hyphomicrobium sp. CS1GBMeth3 (assembly GCA_943371625.1). GTDB lineage: Bacteria > Pseudomonadota > Alphaproteobacteria > Rhizobiales > Hyphomicrobiaceae > Hyphomicrobium_A. Next base: position 12,144 of record CALRVN010000020.1, on the reverse strand, counting down.
GTCGGAGGGGCACGAGGAGGCGCCGCAGACGAGATCGGTCAGCGCGCGCATGACGACGTAGTCACCGGGACGCGACCAGGGCTCGTCCGACCAGATGTGGTTATGGGCATCGACGTTGGTGTTGTAGAAGAAGTTGATTGCCGGCCAGCCGGTGAGCTGGCTGATCGGATCGTACTGCTTCAGCGCGTCGTTGAAGTTGTCGGTGCAGTTGGGATGCCCGAAGTAGCCCATGTCCTCGTAGTAGCGGGTGGTGCACGCGAGATTGAATGTGTCGTGGCGGCCGACGGTGTCCTGCACGATCTCGACGAGCGGATTGCGGTCGCGGTCGAAGAACTTCGAATGCAGGAACCCGGGAGCCGGATAGGCGGCACCGAGCAGCGTGCGCGTGGTCAGTGCATCGAGACCCTGCTCCCTGCCCTCATCCAGCGCCTTGCGGTTGAAGGCGATGAAGTCGGAGCACTGGCGGCCCTGAACGTCGATGATCTGAATGTACTCGCCTTCGAAGACCTCGAAGCTCTCGGCGCTGGCGACGTTGATGCGAATGTCGAGGCGCGGCTCGGCGATCGGATCGGGAAGCGGCGCGGTATTGCGCGGGCGCGGATTGGCGCGGCGGATGAAGACGATGACATCGCTCGGGGGGGACTGGTCCCAGACGACCATCGGCTCGGCGGGTGCGCCGAGCACGACGAACACGGTGTGCTGGGCTTCGAGCGCCACCATCTCGCCGGGGCCGGCCTCGGGCGCCAGAAGCCGGGCAGACTTGGCGCGGCCGAGATCGAGGCCGCGGCGATAGAGGCCGAACCGGACGCGCGCAGCATCCTCGGTGTCGGCCTCGAGAGCCTTCTGGATGCCTGCCGGGGCTTTGCCGCCTTTTAGGCCGAAGGCGGCGAGGTCGCTCTTGCCTTGATTGCCGAAGGCGACGATCTCGACGGCCTGCCCGCCTTCGAGCGAAGCGACTTCGATGCGGTCGCCAGCGTCGATCTCGAACGCGGCCGTTCCGCCGCCCTTGAGGATGTAGCGCTCGACGCTGGGCTCGAGCGCGGCAGCGCCTGGCACGATGACCTTGGGACGCGTCGGCGACGTGAGGACTGTCGTGTTCATGCGATGGCCTCTCGCTTTCGGCCGCTCGTGTGCGATTCCTGGGGCTGTCATCCCGGTGCTTGTCACCGGGATCCATCTGTCCGCTCGCGCAGAGCAAGAGGCGAAATGGATCCCGGCAACGAGTGCCGGGATGACAATATTGCTTCAGCTGCGTGCGCCTACTCGGCGGCGACCTTCGACGGCTGGTTGAGGAAGGCCTCCATCGAGTCGTCGAGGGCCTTCATCCACGGCGTGTGGTGGATTGGCGCCACCGTGCCGGTCAGCAACGAGCGGTGCGACTGGTCGCGATAGGTCAGGATGTTATCGACCTTGTGGTGCTCCCACTCCTTGAACATCTTGGCGACGCCGTCGACGTCGAGGCGCGGATAGTCGGTCGGCGCCATCAGGTCGCGAACGTACTCGGTCTGGAAGTCGATTGCCTCGAAGGCATCGGCCAGAACCTCCTCCTTCTTGATCCACTTCTGGATGTCGTCGGCCATCTTGTCGAACGACGGCAGCTTGATGCGGCCGAGGACGATGTCGCGTCCGTACCATGCCTGCGCGTCGAACATGTTGAAGGTGTAGTACTGGTCCTGCATGCCGATGAACATCAGCTTCGGATTGCCGTACCAAGCGATGCCCTTATAGAGCTGCGGTGGGTAGAGGCGGTTGCGCGACTTGAGACGCAGCGTGTCCTCAAGGAACGGGTGGTGGTGCAGGTAGCCCGTGCAGAGGACGATGGCGTCGATGTCCTTCTTGCTGCCGTCCTTGAAGTAGCAGGTCTTGCCTTCGACCTTCTCGAGCAGCGGCACCTCGGAGATGCTCTCGGGCCATTTGAAGCCCATGGGCTTGGTGCGCCAGGAGAACGTCACTGACTTGGCGCCGTACTTGTAGCACTGGATGCCGATGTCTTCGGACGAGTAGCTGGCGCCGATGCAGAGCACATCTTTGCCCGCGAACTCGTCGGCGGAGCGGAAGTCGTGCGAGTGCATGACGCGTCCGGGGAACTTGGCGAGGCCCGGGAACTCGGGGATGTTCGGTGTCGAGAAGTGGCCCGAGGCGCAGAAGACATAGTCGAAGTCGGAGGACGTAATCGTGTCGGTCGGCAGGTCCTTCACGGTGACGGTGAACTTGCCCGTCTTCTCGTTGTAGCTGACCCAGCGCACGGCGGTGTTGAGCTTCACGTAGTGCGAGATGCCGTTCCGCTCGATGCGGCCCTTGATGTAGTCGTGCAGCACGGCGCGCGGGGGGAATGACGGGATCGGACGGCCGAAGTGCTCCTCGAAGGAGTAGTCGGCGAACTCAAGGCACTCCTTGGGGCCGTTCGACCACAGATAGCGGTACATACTGGCGTGAACCTGCTCGCCGTACTCGTCCGTACCGGTGCGCCAGGTGTAATTCCAGATGCCGCCCATCTCCTTCTGGCGCTCGTAGCACACGATGTCGGGGATCTTCGCACCCTTGAGGCGGGCACTCTCGAAGGCCCTCAGCACGGCAAGCCCGCTGGGGCCAGCGCCAATCACTGCAACGCGAGTCATCTTGATGTCCTTCCTGCGGAGCCATCCGAACATGGGGTTGGGCTTTCTATTGCTTGGGATGCGTGCGCAGACGCAGCGGATCGTAGAACGGCATCTTCACGACCACGGCCGGATGGTCGCCCTTGTCGTGGATGACGACCTCGGTGCCGAGCGCGGTGAAGCCGGGCTCGACCTGTGCCATCGCGAGCGACTTCATCAGGTACTTGCTGTAGACCGTGCTGGTGACGACGCCGACTTCCTTGCCGCCGACGGTGATCTTGGCGCCGGGCTCGATTGCGCGGTCGGTGTCAACTTCGAGGCCGGTGATGAACGAGCGCTCCTTGCCCTTGCTCGCCATCAGCGCCTGCTTGCCGACGAAATCGGGCTTCGACAGGTCGACGGTCCAATCGGCGCGCACCTCCCACGGAGACGTGTCGCCGTGCGGCATGTCGAAGGGGAAGAACAGCAGGCTGCTTTCGACGCGCACGATGTCGAGGCTGGTCCACGACACGGGGATGACGCCCTTGGCCTTGCCGAGTTCGAGGATGGTGTCCCAGATGTACGGGGCGTCGGCGGCGGAGCAGAACACCTCGTAGCCGCGCTCACCGGAATAGCCACCGCGAGCGAGGCGCACGTTGCGGCCGAACAGCGTCGTCGGCTCATGGCGGAAGTAGCCGAGGCCGGCGAGATCCATCGGGGTGTGCGGGGCGAGAATTTCGAGCGCCAGAGGTCCCTGCAGCGACAGAATGTGGACGTCGTTATCCTTCTCGATCTTGACGTCGTACTTGTCGGCGAGTGGGTACAGCACGTCCTCCAGCGAGCCGCCGCCGTGCGAGATGCGGAAGTCCTCCGGGCCGTCGACATAGATGATGACGTCGTCGACGAGGGCGCCGGCTTCGTTGACGATGTTGCTGATGTGGCTGTCGCCCGTCTTCGCCTTGGTGATGTCGGACGTTAGCAACTGGTTGAGGAAGGCGAGCGCGCCAGAACCTTTGACGTTGAGCATGCGCAGGCCGGACACGTCGATGAGGCCAGCGCGCGTGCGGACCGTCGCCACCTCGTCGTATGGGTCGGTCGAATAGTTCTGCGGGATCGGCATGTCGTTCCAGGCGGTCGACAGGTCCGAGCCGAGCGCGGCGTGGCGATCATTGAGGATCGACTGACGAGAGAACGTGCTTACGGTCATGGGCTTCTCGCTCCGATTGTTTTCAGGTGTTCGGATTTTGGGTGCGCCGGGGAAATCGTCGGGCCAGACGCCGGGGTTAGTCGGCGCGCCGTCGTCGTACTTCGCGAGCCAGTCGAGGGTGGTCTGCTGGTAGCGCGTGATGCCCTTGTAATCGACGAGCTCGGGCGGCAGTGATTTGAGGACGCGAGGAAACCGCCGCGCCCACTTTTGAACGGTGACGAGCTCCCGCATCTTGATGAGGTAGCCGCGGATGGAGAACAGGATGGCGTTGGAGCGCGGCAGGCGCCAGAGCCCCTGCAGCTCGACACGCAAGTGCACCTTGTCGCCGACGTTCTCGGGCGTGACGGTGGTGCGGTCGGTGCCCCACTTGTCGTAGTTCTCGGGGCTGGTATCGAGCCGCGGATTAATGGTCATGGTCCAGTTGAGACGGCGGACCGGGTGGCCGTTCTGCAGATTCAAGAGGAACTTCAACGCGCGCTCGAACACGCGCGCCTTGTGTGCCAGCGGCACGGGGCCGTGCCATTCGGTGAAGTTCATGCCGACGTCGAAATCGAGCGACCAGTCGGCTTGCGAGGTGATGATGCCGGCGTCCATCCAGAGCTGGCCGTCGCGCTGGTCTTGAAGCGAGAAGTCGCCCTGGCATTGGCGGCCGATGTATTCCATCGGCCCGTAGGGCAGCGTGGACGGATCGCCGAAGACGAAGTGCTGATCGATGCCGAGCGGGCGGTTGATCCAGTGCCAGCGGTTGCCGTCCTGGGTTAGCGTGAAGTGCTCGGGGTGGCTCGATGCCATCGACGTCATGAGCAGCTCGAGCATGTCCCACTGCGCCGGCATCATGTGCGGCAGCGCCTGGCAGCGCTTGGGGTCCTGCTCAAGCACCAGTGCGCGGTCGCGCATCTCGGAGACATAGTGCTCGTCGATGTCGATGGGGAACTCGTAGACCGATCCCTTGGGACCGGGCAGGTGCGGCTCGATGTTGACCGAGTACATGTACTGGTCTTCGTGAAAGGGAAACGGGAAACGCTTGATCGCCGTCTCGCTGTTCGAGGCCGTGAAGTCGTCCCTGAACGTCCCGTTCTTGAAGACCAGTCCCATACTTTCTCCTCCAGAATTTCGCGGGGCGGCTAAGCTCAGAGATCGAGCGTCAGCACGCCACCGGCGGCGCGCGACACGCAGATCATGACTTTCTGCCCGGATGCCTTCTCTTCGGCGGTGAGGTAATCGTCGTTGTGAAGCAGCTTGCTGGAGCACGCGACGACGCGCGTCTCACACTGGCCGCACGCGCCGCCACGGCAGAGGTACGGCGGATCGATGCCGTTCTGCTCGAGCGCCTCGAGGATGCTCTGTTGCGCGCCGACGAGGATGTCGCGTCCCGAGCGTGCGAGCTTGATGGTGAAGGCGTTGCCGGGAAGCGGCGCGGTGAACTTCTCGGAATGCAGGCTTTCGACCGGCCAGCCCGCCGCACGACCAACGCCGAGCGCCCATTCGATCATCGGCGAGGGTCCGCACACGTACATGTGCGTGCCTAGCGGCTGTCCCCTAAGGATTTGCTCCAGCGGGATGCGCTCACCCTTGTCCTCGCGATAGATCTTGATGCGGGCGCCGTACTTTTCGGCGAGTTCATCGCAGAAGGCACCACGGGCGAGCGAACGCACCCCGTAGTGAAGCTCGAATTCATCGCCGCGGGCGGCGAGTTCCTGTAGCATGGCGTGGAACGGGGTAATACCGATGCCGCCGGCAATGAGGATGTGCTTGCGACCAGTGCGCACCACGGGAAACAGGTTCACCGGATCTGAGATCTGCAGCTCGGAACCTGGGCTCACGCGCTCGTGCATGAACTGCGAGCCGCCGCGCGAATCTACAGTGTGCAGCACGCCGATCTCGTAGCCGCTCGTGTCCTCTGGCGCGCTGGTGAGCGAGTAGGCGTTCTTAAAGGTGTGGCCGTTGCCGTCGTGCATGGTGACGATGACGTGCGAGCCGGCGGAGAAGCTGGGGAGCGGGCCACCGGCCAGGTCGACCAGGCGGAAGCGCTTGATCCCGTCGGCAATGCTTTCAACCTCGGCGACGCGAACGCGGCGCGATGCGGATGCTGTCATTGGAAGGGCACCTGCTCAGGGATTTCACCGGGGACCTCGGCATCGATGCGCACACCGATGAACGCCGCGTAGCGCCGCGAATAGTGATCGCGGACCGCGAGTTCCTGGCCACAGCCCGTGCACTTCACCGGTGAGGCGGTGACGTTCTCGATGAGGGTCTTGCAGTGGACGCACTGGACGCGGCGCTTCAGCGAGCCGCGGTGCTCGGTGCGCACGGAGAGATGATCGATACCGAAGCGCATCGCGCGCTGCACGGCGAGGCCGATGAGCGGTTCGGCGCCGGCTGCATAGATGCGCGTGCCCATCTGGGCGCGGAACAGGCGCTCGCCCAGGGCCGCGGCGACGGCATCGCCGTTGGGCAGGGCGATGACGCGTGCGGGCTGGAACCTCGCGACATCAAGTTCGACGGCTTGGGCATCGGGATATTCGTCGGTGGAGAGAAGCACCGTGGTGCGGGCGGCGAACTCGGCACCCGTCTTGGCGAGCATCTCGTTGACTCCGACGGCGCCGGCACGATCACAAACGACGATGTTGTTCGACGCGAACAGATCGGGCTCGAGCCCGTGATATACTGGTCGGCTTTTGACTTCACTCGGCAGCAAAGCGTGGCCTCCTCTCGCTCGGATGACGCGCAGAAATGAAACGGCCGGAGCAGCACGACGCCGCTCCGGCCGGAGACTTTTAGGCCGGCAACTGGAAGAACCAGTTGGCAGCGAGCATGACCGCCACGCCGGCTACGAGTGCCAGGTAGGGCAGGATGCCGGCCTTCTTAGTCGCGAGGTCGGCCTGCGTCAGACCCAGGTCCGCCAGCATGTGGGGAGGGAACTTGCCGCGGTCCTGGATGTAGTGGCGGAAGACGAACACGGGGACGATGAGGGACGCGGCGATAAGGCCGGCCCACAGCGCCATCGGATTCCAGACCTTGGCGCCGGCGCCGAGGAACACGACGTTGACGAAGGCGAAAATCGCACCCAGCGCCAGGAGGAACGTCGGAGCCTTCCACGGACGAGGAACGTGCGCATTGTCGATGCGGTGGATCCAGCCGGAGTTCAGGTTGAGGAAGTTGAAGATGATGTAGCCGACGTTCGACACCGCCAGGATGAAGAAGAAGCTGGTGGCGTCGGCGCAGGCGATGGCGAGCACGATGAGGTTCACGACGAGGTCGGTCCACATCGCACGCGTCGGTGCACCATGCTCGTTGACGTGGCTGAGGTACTTCGGGAGCCAGCCGTCGTAGGAACCCTGGTAGAGCGTGCGCGATGAGCCGGCCATGGCGGTCATGATCGAGAGCATGAGCGCGGCAATCATCAGCATCACGAAGAGGTTGGTGATCCAGCCACCTCCACCGCTGACCATGTTGCCCATGGCTTCGGCAACGCCGGAGCCATCGACGATCGGTGTCGCGAGCATGCCTTCGAGGCCGAGCACGCCCTGGAACGTGAAGGGCACCAGCGAGAAGAGCAGCAGGCAGAGCAGACCCGAGAAGAGGATGGCGCGAACCGTATCCTTCTTGGGGTTCTTGAATTCGCTCGTGTAGCAGATCGCCGTTTCGAAGCCGTAGGTCGACCATGCGGCGATGAACATGCCGCCCAGTACGAGCGTCCAGCCACCGATGTCCCATGAGCCGAGCTCGGGCACGTAAGCTGCCTTTAGCGGCTCGAGCGGCGTGTAGTTGTCCCAGTTGATCTGGCCGGTGAGAATCGGAACCACGCCGACGATGAACATGGGGATGATGACGAGGAGGCCCATGTACTTCTGGACGTTCGCCGTACCGAGGATGCCCCGGTGCTGGATGGCGAAGGTCACAAGCATCAACACTGCACCGATGAGGAACGCGGTGTTGAGGGAGTAGTGGACCGGGCCGAGCGAGCCGGCGAACAGGGTCCACGTGCGAACTGCCGGTGTCAGCGCGGCGACGCCGTCCGCCGAAAGCAGAGCGGAGACGCCATCGGCTGCCGTCTTGCCGGCGTTGGCTGCCAGCCATTCGACGACGCGCGGGCTTTCCGCCGTGAGCGACTCGGCGTTGGCCTGTATCCAGGCGAGCACGGCCGGGCTGTCGGCTCCAGGTATGGGCGCGACAGCGTTGAGGATGTAGGCGGCGGCGATGGAGCAGCCGAGCGAAAGCACGGGTGTCCAGGCGATCCAGTTACACCACACCGAGAGCGGTGCGATGATCTTGGAGTAGCGGACCCAGGCGGCGGCGCCGTAGACCGAGGCACCGCCGGACTTGTTCGGAAACAGGCCTGCGATCTCGGCGTAGGTGAAGGCTTGGATGAAGCCCATCACCATCGAGACGATCCATACTAAAAAGGCGACCTTGCCGGCCACGCCAGCAATGCCGCCGATAGAAAAGAGGACCAGTGCGGGAACGCCGCTGGCCACCCAAAAAGCGCCCTTCCAGTCGATCGCCCTAATCAGCTCCCGCGAGGGTGCCGATTGGCCTACGACGGGCCCGTCCATAACCCCTGTACCCATCTGGCGTCACTCCGTTTTGGTCATTTTCCCTTGAGCACCGCGCGCTTCTTCCGAGTCGCTATTCGCGTCTTCCGATGTCGCTGGGGACATCCGGAGCCACGCCCAGAGCAGAAAACCAATCCCATCCACCGCCAACCAATTTGAACCATAAAGAGGTTGACTGGTGGAGTTTAGATCAAGTTAGATGGGCAGCAAGAGAAAAAGTTGCCTGACGGGAAAGTAGTTTAGGCACGGGGTGCAAATGATTTAGGCAGGATTTTAAAAGCGGAATTGCGATAATCCGCTGTCAGCACTGGACAAAACTTGGCTTTGGTGTTTTTTGGTTGTGTTTGGTTGACTGCCTACGAAGCGAGCTGGCATATTGGGGATGTCAAGGGTGTCGGCAGGTCTCGAATCGGCTTCATTGCCGCAGGTGCGAACGGTTAGTTCATGCGAAATTTAATGAGCGTTTACGGCATGCAAGATGTCGTCAATGGCTTCATCGCTCTGGGCAATGGCGACGCAAATGCTGCGGCGCACCTATGGCTCGAAGCGCTGGTTCACGCGCCCGATTCAGCTCCGTTGCGCGGAGCGGTGCACAACAATGCCGGCGTGGCGTTTTTTATCGGGGCGAAGACGGGAGAAGCGGCAGAACAGTTCGCGCAAGCGGAGCAGTTCTGGAGGCAGGCGCTCGAAGAGATCGCGGCGCTCGACGTGCCGATCGGGAGTCGAAGTTCGGTATTCCACCTGCGGCTCGCCATGGACCATCAAGAGGCCCTCACCGAGCTTCGCCGCCGGCGATTGCTCGAAGCGTGTGCCGCCGCGCAAGCGATCACGCGGCACAATGCGCGGCTCATGCTCGGCGAGCCGGCGGAACATCCTGCTGCCGCTCAAGTCGATGTGCTTGCCACTGCATTTGGCGCCGAATGTGCTGAAGTACAGCTGCTGCGCCAGAGTGCGTCTTCTGCAGACGTCCGCGCCGCGTATCGGCGCAAGGCCGAGCTCGTGGAGAACGGCGCGCCGGTACGTGCCGGATTTTCGGGAGAGCTCGAATGTGCAGCGCGATTGACTGCGCTGCTGCACCCGGCGGTGCTGAGCCGCGCGGAGATCGAATGATATGGGGTCGATAAAGATGGACGATTACGCTGCGGACGGCTTGGGGCAGATACCGCCTTGGGATCGCGATCTTTCCTCCCAGCCGATGGTGAAGCAGTCGGTCAAGAGCATCGCGACGGACGTGTTCTATCGCATCGTGTCGGGCGACTATCCTTTCGGCACGCGCATTCCGGCCGAGCGGGAGCTGGCGGAGACGTTCGGGGAATCGCGCACCACGATCCGGCAGGTGCTGGACTTCCTCGAAACCTATGGTGTCGTCGCGCGGCGGGCGGGGAGCGGGACTTTCGTCGCCTATCGCGTCGAGGGCCTCGTGCGTCCTGTGGGCGAAGGCGGCCGAAGCCTCAACGTCGCTTCCATCGCGGAGACGATCTCGCCGTTCGAGATGAACGTCGCTGAATCGATCCTCGAGCCGGAGATCGTGCGACTGGCGACGATCTATATGTCGGTGAGGGACCTGACCAAACTCGAGCAGCAACTGGCGCAGCTGGAAACGATCGTCACGGACGCGGCGGAGTTCGCCGACCTCGAAAAGCAGTTCATGATGACGATCTGCGAGGGGACGCACAATTCGCTGATTGTCGCGATGTATCGCATCCTGCACGAGGTGCGGCGGCAGCCACAGTGGTGCGCCAACAAGAAGCGCACGCTGACTCCGGTGCGCATCCGCGAGGCGCAGCAGGCGCTGCGGTCGCTCTACACGGCGCTGGAGCGGCGTGACGTCGACACCGCTGTCGAATCCATGCGGCTCTATATCTCGAGCACGCACGAGGACATGATCTACGCGTCCCCTTAATTGGCGACACGAGTGGATAGGGTCTTTTTGTGCGGCGGTGGTTGCGCGAGTTGATGGCCGCGCCTCGGGGCGCGGGGCCTGTCCATGCGGAGCATGGCTTCGCCATGACGGGCCCTTGCCGCCTACGGCGGCCAAGAGATGCGTTACGCCGCGGACTTTGCATGCAGCGTTGGGGCGCAAATTGATTGCCCGCCGCGTGACGCTGGCTCAACTGTCATCCTCGGGCTTGTCCCGAGGACCCAGAGCACCGCAATCTCCAGCGTCGATGTCAGCAGCAAGCGTCGGAACGAAGGGAGGGATGGGTCCTCGGCATAAAGCTAGGATGACGTGGGCGGGTGGGGCTTGAGCATCAGAGGACAGCTTCTGACTCTCGCCCAGCTTCTGCCCCTTCACCCGAGCGGACGCTAAGGGCGGTCGAGGGCGACAAGGGCCGCGTCCGCTTCCTGGCGCTGATCCCACATCAGGTTCATCTTGCGCATGTGCTTGATCAGCACCTGCTTGTGCAGCGACCACCAGCGCACAATCGACGAGAACTCCTTGATGCGCGCGCGCCCGTTCTCGATGGCGACAACCGGCCAGTCGCCGACGAGCGCGTTGTCGATGCCGAACAGCTCGCGGCCCCACCATACGGCCTCGCCAAAGGCGTGGTGGCCGACACCGCCGAACTTCATCATCGAGAGCACAGGAAAAGGCTCGAAGGTGCGGGCGCGCTGCACGGCGTTCTTCCACAGCTCGAGCGTCGAGACGTATTCCCAAGAAACCGCGCTCCAGGTGCCGGGGAAGCGGGAGCAGAACTCAGCGTAGAACTCGTTTGGGTTCTCGAAGTTGATCTGCGAGTCGTTCAGCCTCGGATCGTCGAAGTCGGGGAACTGGAAGACGAAGCCTTCCATGAACTCGACGCTCGTGTGGGCGACGAGGTCTTGATAGTTATCGGCCGTGCACGAGATCATGCGGCCCTTGAAGCCGCGCTTGTAGGCCTCCTTCGTCAGGGCGTGGAGGAACGGCTCGTACACCGTATCCCAGCACAGGACGTCGGGGTTCTTGGCCATCAGCTTGTCGACGATGGCGCCGAAGTCAGTGGTCTCGATGGGGAAGAGATGCTCCTCGACGAGATCCCAGCCGGCGACCTCGAAGGCGGCGCGGTAAGTGGCGAGCGATGGCAAGCCGTGCAGGTCGTCCTGGGCGCACATGGCGACCGTCTTGATGCCGGGCTCCTGACGGGCGAGCCAGTCAACACCGGTCACGTTATAGATCGGATGCACTTCGCTGGGCGCGACGAGCGTCGGGGCGTCAGGCGTCAAGTCGCTGGGCAGTAGGGTCGCCACGGGCATGCGGTGACGGTTTACGAGCTTGCGCACCTCGTCGGTAAAGTCGTTGCCCCCGAGCATGAGGATGAACTTCACGCCATCCTCGTTGATCAGCTTTTTCGCTCCTGCGAGCGCGCGTTCGGGCTCGAAGCCGGTATCGAAGGGCACAAGGTCGACCATGAAGCGGCGCATGCCGACCTTGATGCCGCCGGCGGCGTTGACCCGGTCGCGCCAGATAAGGGAGCCATTAAGCCCCGGTTCGGCCCAGGATTTCAGTTTGCCGGTCAACGGGGCCAGGAAGCCGACCTTCAGAACGGTGCGCGATTCCAAGCCATGGTCGGCCATCGCGACGGAAAGTGCTGATGCGAGGGAGCTTTTCGTTCGTTGAGCCATGCGCCGGCCTGGTCAGTGTTGCCGTCCAGAGGGACCGTCACGGACGCGTCATGTCAAGGTTCTTCCGGCGATCCGATCAAGATGTAGGGATGCGTGCCGGGGTTGCACCAGCGGGTGATCTGCAGTTCGATGTCAAAGCGGCTGCGGGAAATGTCCGGTGACCGCATTGCGAGGAACTACCGCGGGTTGAGCTGTCGGAAAA
>CALRVN010000019.1:0-18632 GCA_943371625.1 Hyphomicrobium sp. CS1GBMeth3 | reverse complement strand
CTTGAGCCGGTTGGGTCTGCCGATGATGAACTGCGACGACCCGCGCATGGTGCCGAGCGATTTGCTGCGTGCAGTAAATGTGGTGTCGAACGCGAGCGGCGAGCTGACAAGCTTCTCGCGCAGGCGGGCAAACACCGCTTCAGGTTCGCCAACCGTTGGCTTCGTCGACGGCATCTCGATTTCCGCCAAGGCCGCCGACCCGGCGCACAACGTCGACAGCGCGAAAAGAACGATACGACGACGGTTCATGGATCGACCCGATGCTGCGTGTACTGACAGGTGATCATCGGCCCGCATTCCGGACCGCCGGGTTAAGCCCACCGCGACGCCGTCGCCGTTCACAGCGTTCGACGTGGCGCAGCGTTACTTCCCGCTGAACGCCAAGGCTAAAGTTTGCTCCAACGCTCGCGTGGCCTCTGCAAGTCGTGCGGCCTCAGTAACGATCGCCCGATATTATCCCGCCATCGAGAGGGAGCACCGATGCTGCGCCGCCGGCTTACCAACCTTGCCATCGTTCTCGCCGCGAGCGTCGGTCTTGCGCACGCGGCCTCACCAGCCGGCGTCAAGACGCTCGATCCGCCCGGCGCCATCAAGGCCGATGGCACCTGGAGCCTCGGCGTGCGCGCCGGCGATTTTGTTTTCGTTGCCGGTATGCAGGGCGTCGATCCCGCCACCAACACTCTCGTGCAGGATCCCAAAGGCCGCATTCGCCAGGCCTTCCTCAACATCAAACTGATCGCCGCGTCCGAGGGCGCGAGCTTGCAGGATTGCGTGCGGCTCACCGTCTACGTCAGCGACCTGGCGCGGTTCGCACCCATGGTCGACGAGGTGCAGGCCGAACTCTGGGGCGGTCCGCCATACCCGCCGCGCACGATGGTCGAGGTCCGGCGCCTGTTCGACGACGACATCGTCGAGATCGATAGCACCTTCTACGCACCCAAGAGCAAGTAAAGCAGCCGCGCCTTACGGCCAGCGCGAGAAGCACTGCACGAAGTAGGTGCACGGCCCGAAGAAGCACGTGCCGTTGGCGACGCCGACGCCGATGTGGTTCATCTCCTTGCCGACGAGATGCTTCCGGTGCCCCGATGAGTCGAGCCACATCCGCAAAGCGCTTTCGGGCGTCGTGCCGTTTCCGCGCGCGATGTTCTCGGTCACCCGGATCACGCGCTGCCCGCTGGTATTGCGGCGCCGGTAGCGCGTCGTCGGCGAGCCGCCGTCGGGTGAGAAGTGATCGAAGTAGCTGCGTCGCGCCATGTCCTGCGCGTGATCGAACGCCGCTTGGGTACAAACTGGGTCGTCCGCAAACTCCGGCAGTCCGTTTCTGCGCCGAAACGCGTTGGTGATCTTGATCGTCTCCGCCGCCTGCTGCTCGAACACGGTCAATGGCCGCGGCGGAGCGACCGCAGGCGCTTGCACAGCAGGAGAGGGTGCCGCGGCCGGCACGGTCTCGGTGCTCCACGAGCTGCCGCCTTCACCGGCCAGCGCGCACACCGGCAGCAATGCGACGACAGCGACAGGTCCGAGCAGTCTCGCGGCCAAGCGCCGGCTGGCCGCTATTCGACCCGCATGCCTCTCCGCAAATCCCACCGAGTTGCCCTCGAATCGCTGTGCAATGACCATCAGGACCATGTCGCCCCCAATGTGCACTCGTCTTGGCGACATTGTCGCCGTTTGGAGGCGATGCTGCCGGGAGCGGGCGGGATACTTGCCGGGGTTTAAAGCGTTGAGGCTGCACCAGCCGAGGAGACCCCATAATGAAGCTCTATTATTCGCCCGGTGCCTGCAGCCTCGCAGACCACATCGCGCTGCACGAAGCCGGCCTGCCGTTCGAGCTCGTGAAGGTCGACCTCAAGACCCACAAGCTCGAGGATGGCCGCTCCTACCGCGAGATCAATCCCAAAGGCGCGGTGCCGGCTATCCAGTTCGACGACGGCGAAGTGCTGACCGAAAACCTCGCGATCTTGAGCTACGTCGGCGACCAGAAGTCGGAACTCACTCCGCATGGCCGCCTCGGGCGCTACCGCCTCCTCGAGATGCTCTCATATCTCGCCAGCGAGCTTCACAAGGCATTCCATCCGCTGTTCGACACCGCCGCGACAGAGGCCGAGAAGAAGCAGGCGCGCACTTCCGTCGAGGAGAAGCTCGAATACCTCGCGACCAAGCTGCAGGGCCCGTATCTCTTCGGCGCCCACGTCTCGGTCGCCGACCCATATCTTTTCGTGATGCTCACGTGGGCGAAGAAGTTGAAGGTCGCCGTCCCGGAGAAGCTTGCTGTCTTCAGCGAGCGCATGCGCGAGCGCGACGCGGTCAAGCTAGCGCTGACGCACGAAGGGCTCTGCTGAGCAGCCAAGTTTGTGTGGCTCGGCGCGCGAGAGTGCTTGCACGCGTGAGAGCCCCGGGAACAACTGGCACGAGTAGTGCTCCGCCAGTCTGTGCCCCGGTGTCGCGGCGAGAAAATTGCTCCCTGCACGCAGCACGCGTGAGCTCATGGCAGCAGGGCTTGCGAGCCCAGCATTTCCGGGCATTTCAATTCTTGCACGGCAATTGCTGCTTTCAATTCCGATGCCATCTCGAATTAGAAAACCTCCAGCTTGATTTCCTGGAAAGCAAATCGACTGGCGTGAAATGGCTTGCGGCGAAACGATGGCGTGCATTGAAAACACGAGCAAACGCGGTCAAATCAAAAATCGTCTCAGCGGTCGATGCGACGCGCAAATATCCGGACAGAGTAAAACCGAGAAAGCATCCGGGACGATGCTGTCTGGTCATACAAAGCATTGAGAAAGCGAGATAAAAAGCGAAAGCGTCGGCGGTACGAGCATGGTTTACGGCGATATAAGGGTCGAGGCTGGAAATAATCGAATAAAATGCAATACAGCAAAAAGTGATATTCACATAGCGAAACTCACGAAAAAGAAAAGCAGAAATAATGCTGAAATAGGGGGTGGAAATGGCGGGCGTTTTCTGACACATAAATGCGGCCCGCAATTAGCCAGTTAGCCGGCTTGCGGGATCAGGGTTCGACCAACCAGATCGAGCCGCTCAACGTCGCGCTCGCCGCTTCGACGATTGCGGGCGCACATCAGAGGCAGACCTACGCAACCCCGCACAAAAGCAAACCCCCACAGGAGAGTCAGTTATGAGCTTCAACGAGTACAACCCGTCGCATCAGAACCCGCAGGCTTGGGGCTTCGGCGGCGGATCGGGCTGGGGTCAAGGCCAGGGCTACGGCCAAAACTACGGACAGGGTGCCGGGCAGGGCTTTGGTCTCGGCCAAGCCGCGTTCGGCCAGCAGGGCTTCGGCGGCGTCGGCGGTTGGCAGGGGTACGGCCAGCAGGGCTGGGGATCGCCCTGGCAGCAGCGCTCGTTCTCGCAGCAGGACGTCGGTGAGATCGTCCGCCATCTCGTTCCGCTGCTGCCGTTGATCGTCAATCAGGCGCAGCAGCCGCACGCGGCCTTCGGCTACGGTCAGGGCGGCGGGTTTGGTGGCGGCTTCGGTCAGGGTTGGGGCCAGAACCAGGGTTGGGGCCAGGGCCCGCGCTACCTGTCGCAGCAGGACGTGCATGAGGTCGTGCGCCAGATCCTTCCGGCTCTCCCGCAGATCGTCAACGCGCTGCAGGGCCAGCATCAGGGCCAGTACGGTAGCGCCGCGTACGGCGGCCAGTTCGGCGGCCAAGGCCTGCACGGACTCTTTGGTGGCCTGGGACAGGCAGCCTACGGCAACGTCGGTGGCAACGCTTGGGGCGGCCAGCGCCAGCTCGGTCAGGGTGATGTCGGCGAGATCGTTCGCCACCTCACCGCGATCCTTCCGCAGGTGATCGGCAATCTGCAGGCCTTCAATCAGCAGCAGCGCGGCGCCTAACCGGGTCATCGCTGTCTCGGAAGAAAGGGAGCGCCGCCGCGAGGCGGCCTCCCGCATTGTCTGCATTGATTGATGGGAGCTACGCAATGTCGAACTCACAAGGTTCCGGGGCTTCGCGCTCGGGCGACGGACGCCAGTCCGCCCCCGACACGCAGGCGCTGGTCGGTCTCTTGGAAAATCTCGTCCCGCTGCTGCTGCAGTTCCAGACTCAGACGCAGCCGAACGGCGCCGGCATCGCCGACGGCCGCGGCGTCAGGCTGGAGCAGCAGGCGGCGATAGCCTTCACCGAGGACGTCATCCTCGACGCGCTTCGCAACCTCTCCACCTACGTGCAGCGCAACGGCAGCCGCTATCAGGGGCTCGAGGCCTACGCGGCCGTGGTCGCCGACGCCAGGCAGGCCCTGGCCGCCCGCGACTATCAGCGTGCGCTGTCGCAGGTGTTCGACGCCTACCGCGCCATTGCCGTGCTGCGCGCCATCAAGCCCGACCTGCCGCCCGTTCGCCAACGCGCCTCCGATGAGCTCGGCGGCGGCAGGGACGCCGTGCACTGATAGATACGTGCGACAGGTGAGGGGGCCGCCGCCGGCCTCACCTGTTGCCGATCGGCCGCGTGCTGCGGCTGAAAAGTATTTTCACTGGTGCGAAATGCGCCGGGCTGCTGATACGCTTCGCGAGAAGAGATCAGGAGTCGGCGAACGGCGTGGGCTGTCCCGGGGGATTTGATAGAGGCGCGTTTGAAGGCTGGGCGTCGGCCTGCGAGCCACATTGGCGTCACGGCGGCGCCCACGGCCATCTCGAGTCCGCCCTTCGAATGGCCGCCGCAGCCGGCCAACACGACTTCACCACACAAGACCTAAGAAGATCGTGCACCGCCTGGATCGAGGCACAGCTTCCCGCTGATGTCCGTCGCCATCTGCATCACGCCATAAACGAGCGCCGCTCCGGCCGCGCCATCTCCGGCCTCACGCTGCTTCTGGCGCTCTGCGGCTGGATCAATGGTGGCGACGAGGGGGCGCGGCTCGCGGTCATCGGCGCGCTACCCCAGTCCGGTCCGCTTCAAGCCGCCAGCGAAACGATGCGCCGCCGCCGCGATGCGCGCCGCCTCACCCCCGCGGAGGCGCCGGATCTGTTCGCGCTCGTGCACGACGTCTGCCGTCGCGCCGGCCTGCGCCGCATGCCCCAGGTCTACGTGCTGCCTCGCGAGCGCGCCATGAACGCCTACGCGCTGGGATCGCCCGATGACGCGGTCATTACGCTGACGGCTGGCCTCATCGACGGCATGACCCGCGACGAGGTCGCCGCCATCGTCGCGCACGAGATCGCCCATATCTGCAACGGCGACGCAGCTACCATGGCGCTGGCCGCCAGTCTGCATCGCACGATCAGGTTTATCTCGGGCGCCGGCCTCGTCGGCATGGCGGGTCGCAACGGGCCATGGCACGTCTCGCCGCTGAGGTCCCTGCTGCAAGCCGCTCCTGTGATCTCTGAGCTGCTGTGTCTCGCGCTGTCGCGTATCCGCGAGCTCGCCGCCGACGCTTTCGCGCTCGACCTCATCTCCGAGCCGCGAACTCTCGCGTCAGCGCTGGAGAAGCTGGAGCGTCATCACAGTGGCGGCAACAGCCACTACGCGCACGGCCGCGACGACGACGTCACCGCCTACTTGCGCTCTCACCCGACCACGCATCAGCGCGTCGGCTTCGTGCACGTTCTCGCCTAAGTATAGACTGAGCCCGCGGCGCACGGCTTCACGCCGCCGCGGGACGAGTCACAACGACTGCTCAGCGCTCAGGTCGCCATCCTGGTCTTCAGATAGCCGATGACGAGCGCCGTCAGGCCGCCGGAAATTCCGCCGGTCGCAAACGCCGATACGATCGTTCCGATATCGAGGCCGCTGGCCGCGGTGGCCGCGCCGACGCCGAACAGCGAGTGGAGAATCTGACCGCCGAGGCCGCCGCCGAGCGCGCCGGCAATCGTGTTTCCGATCGGGCTGAGACCGGTGTCCTTGTTGACCGCGCCGGCCGCGTTGCCGCCGAGCGCGCCGCTTACGAGCTGTATAAGTAGGGAGGTGATGTCCATTGCTAGAAGCCTGTGTCGGCCGCCCATAGGCCCGAAAGGCTCCCTTCGCGGCCGCCGGCAGCGCGGCCCCCTTCTCGCCGGTTGGGCCACCCTAGAGCACATCCATTCGCCGCGATTTAAGCCCGGCACGCCAAATCGACCTTGTCATATTTGACTAAGATGCATTGCCGCCGCCGCCCCCCCCGCCCCGCTCAGCCCCAGTTGCCCCCGCTCTGCCGCCGCTTCCACCGTGGCCACTTCAGGCGACCTCGTCGACGCGAAGAAAACTTTGCCGCGCGGCTCTCCGGCCGTGAAGAAGTCGCGCCGCTCAGCCATTGATCGCCGGCGCCTATCGACGTGCCGCAGCGGGCCCAAAGGTCCGTAAAATGGCCGATAGCAGAAACGCTTTCCACGCACCGGCCGCGCTTGCCCGCGGACCGGTCGCCAGCTAGGACTTGTTCGATGAACGGGGCGGGAACGAAGAGCATTCTGGCGGCGGCGGTGCTGATGGCTGGCCTTGTGGCCGGCGGTCTTGGCGCGCGCGCGCAGAATGCCGCCCCCGCCGATTCCTGGGAACCGATTGCCCCCGCCCCGGCCGCGCCTGCGGGCAAGCCGGCCGAGCAACTTCCCAAGGAGCCGCCCGCCGCGGGGGCACCGAAATCATGGGCACCTCCGGGGTTGGGGACCCCTGCACCACCCGCAGCCGCTCCGGCTGGTCAGGTGTGCGAGAAGGCCGACTTCGAGGCCGTCGTCGACGATGCGGCCGGCGCGCTGCGCGACCTCAATCTCCAGAACAAGCCCGCCTTCCAGGAGAAGCTGCGCCAGTTGAAGGACAAGCGCGGCTGGAGCCACGATGCCTTCCTGAAGGAGGCCGCGCCCTACGTTCGCGACGATAAGATCGCCGTCTACGACCAGGAATCGGAGCGTCTCCTCGCCGACATTTCCACGCTCGGGCAGGAAGGCGCCGACGCGCCCACGCCCGATTGCGCCCTGCTCGCCGACCTCAAGTCGCGCATGCAGACACTCGTCGACACCCAGACGGCAAAGTGGACGTATATGTTCGAGAAGCTCGGCGCCGCCCTGGCGCAGTAGCGCCTTCGCGGATCTACTTCCGCACCCAGCCGTTCGGCCCGAGATGCTCCTGCGGCTGGAAGCGCATCTTGTAGTTCATCTTGCGCGAGCCGTTGATCCAGTAGCCGAGATAAAGATACGGCAGCCCCAGCGTGCGCGCGTATTCGATGTGCTCGAGGATCATGTAGGTGCCGAGCGACATCTGATCCGCGGTGGGATTGTAGAAGCTGTAGACCATCGAGATCCCGTCGGAGAGCAGGTCGCAAAGAGCCACGGCCTTCAGCGGCCAGCTGTCGGGATCGCTGTCGAGCGGGTTCTCGGGCTTCTCGCGATACTCGGTGACAAACGTGTTGATGACGCTGTCCTCGACCATCATCGCGTAGTCGAGCACCGTCATATCCGCCATGCCGCCGTCGGAGTGGCGCGCATCAATGTAGCGGCGGAAGAGCGCGAACTGCTCCGAGGTCGGCTCCGGCGGCACGCGTCGCGCCTCCAGCGTTCGCGTCTGCTCCATCACGCGTCGCATCGACCGCGTGACGACGAAGCCGTCGACGACCACGCGCACGGACACGCATGCCTGGCATCCCTCGCAGTAGGGCATGTAGGCGATGTTCTGGCTGCGACGGAAACCGCCACGCAGCAGATTGTCGATCAGCGTCGCTGGCTTTTCCTGCGTCAAGTGCGTGAAGAGCTTGCGTTCCTGACGGCCAGGGAGATACGGGCAGGGTTGTGGTGCGGTGACGTAGAATTCCGGAAAGTGCTTTTGCTGCTCCGTCATCCGCCGTCATCCCTCGAACTCGCATGAGGCCGAAGCCTCGAACCCGCATGAGGCCGGAGGCCTCGAACTCGCATTCAGGCGCAGATGGCGCCTGCGAACGTAAGCTGATGATATGTTGGCCGTTAGGGCGCGATCAAGGCACCTCTTGCACGGAATGTGGAAGTGTCGGCAAAGGCCTAACAAGCCGTTTGGGTGAAGCAACAGCGGCTGCGGCAACTCAAAGTGTGACGGCTGGTGAAGTCGCCATGGTTAGCGGCGCGACGAGCAATCTCGTTCACCTGGAAGACGCCTGGCCTGGCGACGCTACAACTAGCCGAATCCCTTCGTCTGGGTCAGGCCGCAGCTCGCGTTCGCCTCGAGGAATTCGATGATTCTGCTGGCAATATCGATGCCGGTAGCACCCTCGATGCCTTCCAGGCCCGGCGAGGAGTTGACCTCCATGATCAGCGGGCCGCGGCTGGACCGCACCATGTCGACCCCGGAAACATTGAGCCCCAGCGTCCCCGCCGCCTTGACCGCGATTCTGCGCTCCTCGGCGGTAAGGTCGACCTGCATCGCCGTCCCGCCGCGGTGCACATTGGACCGGAAATCGCCCGCCCGGCCGATACGCTTGGTCGCTGCAACTACGTCACCGCCGATGACGAAGGCGCGAATATCGCTTCCGTTCGCCTCGCGGATGAACTCCTGCACCATGATGTTCACGTTGGCAGCGCTGAAGGCCTCGACGATCGACTTCGCAGAGCCCTCCGTTTCGGCCAGGATGACGCCCATGCCTTGCGTGCCCTCGAGCAGCTTGATGACCACGGGGACGCCGCCGACCTCTTTGATCACGTCCTCGGCCCGGCGCGGTCCATGGGCAAAGGCGGTCACCGGCAACCCCAGGCCCTCGCGTGCAAGCAGCTGTAGTGCGCGCAGCTTGTCCCGCGAGCGCCCGATCGCGACGCTCTCGTTGAGCGGGTACACGCCCTGCATTTCAAACTGGCGCAGCACGGCGAGGCCGTAATGCGTAATCGACGCGCCGATGCGCGGAATGACGGCATCATACACCGGCAGGCGCTGCCCGTTGTAGCGCAGCACGGGCTGGTTGGACGTTATGTTCATGTGCACGTGCAGGGTGTTGACCACGTCGATCGTATGCCCGCGCGCACGCGCCGCCTCGCACAAGCGGACGTGCGAATAGAGTTGCGGATTGCGGGCGAGCATCACGAAGCGCATCGAGCACCCATAGAGCCTGGTGCAATGATCTCGAGGTCCGACAGATTGCGTGCCGGGTGGTTAAGCAGGCTTCTCGATCATCACACTAGGATCATTCACTCGGCTAGTGTCCTTACGATCGCGAAATGTCTCTCTCCCTTGGTGGTAGGGGGGCGCTATAACGGCACCGCATCCAGCACGGGGATGGACCCCCGGCGGGGACCGCCGGGCAGTGCATTACGGGCAAATGAGCGAAAAGTCGGGTACCCGCGCATCCGCCGGACGACCTTTGGATCGATTAGACGCGGCGGCTGAAGACGGCCTCGTTTGCTCCGCTCGGGCCACCCAGTTGGGCGGGGTCCGCGGTGGCTGGCGCCGAAATAGTGGGCTGGTCCAGTTCTTGGTCGGGATCGATCGAGGCGTAAAGCAGCGTCGCCGCTGTCGCGATCGTTACGAACAGAATGACAATACCAATCAGAGTACGCTTCAGCGCCCATTGCAGGGTGGGAGCCTGCAGCACTGCAATATTCGCACCCTCAACGCTGTCCGGCGTCGTGGTTGTCGGCATGGATTTTCGCGCTCTGAATCAAATGTGGAAAGTTTAGGCGTCCCTCGGCAGGCCGATTTCGAGGCCCGCTTATCCACACATCAATTAAGGACCTTGGTGGCAGGGTCAAGGCTCGTTGAAGCCTCTTTTGCGTTCTCGCACCTGCACGTTGTGGCAGGGCCACGCCTCCTTGCGCTGGGGCCGATTTTCGGACTCCGGAGGACGGCGATTTGGGTGCCTTCTAGACGCCCGCGCGCGACTGCCGGGCCATCTCGACCGTGCCCTGCAAATCGATCTTCCCGGTGGCGAGCAGCGGCACGGCCGGGACGATAAGAATCGACTTCGGGACCCACAATTCTGGGAACCCCTCGCGGCGGGCGTAGGCTAGCAGCTCATCCTTGTTCGCTGCGGCCTTGTCCGTGACGAGCAGCAGTTGCTCGCCCTTACGCGGGTCGGGGAAGCTGAGCACCACGTGCTGTGCGTCATTCCACAGCGCACACGCCAGCGTTTCGATGGCGCCGAGCGACACCATCTCGCCGCCCAGCTTGGCGAAGCGCTTGGCGCGGCCGCAGATGCGCACGAAGCCGTCCTCGATCGCGACGATGTCCCCGGTATCGTGCCACCCGTCTTGCGGCGGGACGACAACGCCTGGATTGTCGGCAAACATGTAGCCGGACATCACGTTAGGCCCGCGTATGAAGAGGCGCTTTCCGTCGCTGAGCCCCGGAACCTCTTCGAGCCGCGCTTCGACGTTCGGCAGCAGGCGCCCGACGGTGCCGTACCGGTTGTCCTGCGGCAGATTGCAGGCGAGCACGGGCGAGGTTTCGGTGACGCCGTAACCTTCCAGCAGCACGGCGCCGGAGTTGTCCCAGAGATCGCGCGTCGGCTGCTTGACCTTCTCGGCACCGGCAACTGCGTAGCGCAGACTGGCAAGCTGCCCTGGCTCGGCCGAGCGCGCATATCCGGCAAGAAACGTATCGGTCGATACGATCCACGTCGCCTTCACCTTTTCGATGAACTTCGGCACTTGCTTGTAATGCAGCGGGCTCGGATAGAGCGCGCATTTGACGCCCGCGAAAAGCGGCACGAGCGTCCCCGCCGTCAGCCCGAACGAGTGGAACATCGGCAGCGGATTGAGCAGCACCTCACCCGGCACCAGTACGCTGCTCAGGTGCGCGATCGACTGGTAGGCGTTGGCCACGAGATTAGCGTTGCTCAGCACCACGCCCTTCGGCACGCCTTCGGTGCCGGACGTGAAAAGGACAACGGCGGGTTTGTCCGCCTTCGCCGCAGAGCCGCTGAAAAGGAGCTTGGCGAGTTGAGCGCGCGCCACGCCCGCCAGCTTGTCGAGGATACCGATGCTGGTGCGCACATCCTCCAGGTACACGATCCGCGTCTTCTGGCCGGGTGCATACTCGGCCTGGCTGAGCGCCTCGATGAGCTCGCCGAAATTGCCTGCTTCGACGAACCGCCGCGACGTGAGCACGGTGCGCAGACGCGCCGTCCCGATTGCCGAGACCAGCGCCTTCTTGCCGGCGGAGAAATTGAGCAGCACCGCAACGCGGTCGTACGCGTTGAGCCCGAGGACGGTGACGACGAGGCCGATCGCATTGGGGAGCAGCAGGCCGACGTTGTCACCCGCCCGAGCGTATTTGCGCAGCTTCCCGCCCAGCACCAGGGAGGCGAGCGTCAGCGCCCGATAGGACAGCGCCGTGCCGTCTGCGTCCTCGATGATGACCCGGTCACGGCCTTGCTTTGCTGCGGCATCGAGAAAGCCGGCGAACAGCGTCGTGCGTGCTTGGCCCGGATCGAATGTCTGCGTCATCGAAATTTGATTGAGCTGTGTCCGCCGCCGATGGCCCGATGCCATTGGCCCCAAGAGCTACGCCGTTGTAGCGGGACGATGGCCACGTGCAATCGCGTTCCCATCTCGCAGGCGCAGCATAGGAGGGCCACGGATGGTTTTGTGCGCCGCAGCAAAAAATGCTGAAAAAGGGAGCATGCTGAGCGTCCGTGCAGTGACCAGAATGTCGCAATCGGTCTTGGCGCCGACAAAAAAGATATAGCGGCAACAACGCGTTACGGTGTGGCGCAGTGGCGTTGCCAAAAATTCCCGACCTGTCCGGGAAATAAGCAGTTTCTGCTCAGGAATGAAACTTGAGCAAGGTTCGATTCGGCCCTACGTTTTAATCAACAAAACCAAGAAGCGACGAGGACGCGACCAAGGCGGATCCGGCTCTCTCACGAGGGCGAATTCGGCAGGAACCTTGGGGTGTCACATGATTGAAGTCGTCGCTATGGTCTGCTCCATCCAAGTCCCGAACCGGTGTAAGGACGTGCACTTGCAGTTTGCCGCGGAGTCCGTGACCCCGCAGCAATGCATGATGTACGGCCAGGCCGAGCTGGCCAAATGGACCATCGGCAATCCCGAATGGCAGATCCGCAAATTCAGCTGCGGTCGCTCCGGACGTTACGCCAAGGCTTAGCGGCCCGGGCTCAACGCTTAGCTGCCAAGGCTTAGCATCCACGGCGGCTCGGCGCCCATGAGGCGGGCTCGACTGCGCGATGGCCGGTCCGTACTGCCTATAGCTGCAACCGTTCTCGCGCGGGCACGAGAACGGACGAGCTGCAAACGATGACGATCCAATTGCCTGGCTGCAGCGGCAACCCCTGGCTTTGCCGTTGACTTGAACAGCGTCATCGCCTCCCTAGACCGCGACCTGCGCGTGCGCGGCATCATGGGAGAGACCGATGGCAGAGACTCCAGCGCCAAAATTCGACACCCTCGCTGTCCATGCGGGCGCCGCTCCCGACGCTGCGACTGGCGCGCGCGCGACGCCGATCTATCAGACGACTTCGTTCGTCTTCAACGATGTCGACCACGCCGCAGCGTTGTTCGGCCTCGAAGCCTTCGGCAACATCTACACCCGCATCACCAACCCGACACAGGCCGTGCTCGAAGGGCGCATCGCTGCACTCGAAGGCGGCACCGCGGCGCTCGCCGTGGCATCGGGACATGCGGCCCAATTCCTCGCCTTCCACACGCTGTTGGAGGCCGGTGACGAGTTCATCGCCGGACGCCAGCTGTACGGCGGCTCGGTCAACCAGTTCAATCACTCCTTCAAGAAGTTCAACTGGAACGTGGTGTGGGCGGACTCGACCGATCCCGCGACTTTCGAGAAGGCGCTGACGCCGAAGACGCGCGCCATCTTCGTTGAATCGATTGCCAACCCCGGCGGCATCGTCGTCGACATTCCGGCCATCGCCGCCATCGCCAAGAAGGCCGGCGTGCCGCTCATCGTCGACAACACGTTAGCGACGCCATACCTCTGCCGGCCGAAGGACTTCGGCGCCGACATCATCGTGCACTCGCTGACCAAGTTCATCGGCGGACACGGCAACTCCATCGGCGGCGTGCTCGTCGACGCCGGCACGTTCGATTGGCTCGGCGCTAAGCATCGCTACAAGACGCTTGTCGAGCCGAACGCTTCCTACAATGGCTTGACGATCGCCGAGACGTTCGGGGATTTCGCCTTCGCCATCGCTGCGCGCGTCATGGGCCTGCGTGACCTTGGCCCCGCCATCTCGCCCTTCAACGCCTTCCTCTTGCTGACCGGATCCGAGACGTTGCCGTTGCGCATGGCCCGCCATTGCGAGAACGCGCTCGCCGTCGCCACCTGGCTCGAGAAGCACCCCAAGATCGCGTGGGTCAACTACGCTGGGCTACCGTCAAACAAGTATCACGCCCTCGCTAAGAAGATCGTGCCGAAGGGCGCCGGTGCCGTATTCACCTTCGGTTTGAAGGGCGGATATGAGGACGGCGTGAAGTTCGTTTCGGGGCTGAAGCTATTCAGCTTGCTTGCCAACATCGGCGACACGCGCAGCCTCGTCATTCACCCCGCCTCGACGACGCACCGTCAGCTCACAGACGAGCAGCGAACCTTGGCCGGCGCCGGTCCCGACGTCGTGCGTCTGTCGATCGGCATCGAGGACAAGGCCGACATCATCGCCGACCTCGATCAGGCCCTCGCGCAGGTCTGACAGTTGAGGCTGCCTGACCACGCGGCATCTCGGCGCCCGCGATTTGATCCAGGCTTGTGATCAGGCGGGTCAGCAGGGACACGAGGTGTTCAACTTCCTCGTCCGTGAAGCCCGCCAAGACTTCGCGGTTTCCCCGCAGCAGCGTGGCAACCGCCTTGGGCATGCGTGCCTTCGCGAGCCGGGTCAGCGTGATGCGGCTGCTGCGCCCATCGCTCGGGTCCGGTGCACGCTCGATCAGTCCGTCGCGTTCCATGCGGGCGAGCATCTGTGCCATAGGCGGTTGCTCGACTCTGGCGAAGCGGGCGAGATCCCGTTGCGTGCTTGCCCGGCCATCCCGAAGCGCGACCAACACCGGCAGATGCCCGACCCCGAAGCCGAGCGGCTTGAGGCGGGCTTCGCTGAGACGGGCAAATCCGCGCGCAGCGAGACTGATGAGATGCCCCGGCGTCGAGAGCACATCCAGGTCCATCGCATTCACCTCCTTCGGCCCCCTTGCGTCCGCCGTCATGCAGATGCATACGTGCATATATAAATGCACACCGGTGGGGCCGCAAGGCGGTCACCATCTCGCGGAGGCAACGAATGGACGGCGAAGTCGCACTCCTCAGGCGTATCTACGATCTCTTCAATGCAAGAGACATCGAAGGCGTGCTTGCCGAACTCGCCGATGACGTGGTGTGGGCCAACGGCATGGATGGTGGTCATGTTCAAGGACACGATGCATTGCGCGCGTACTGGACGCGCCAGTGGGGCGTTGTAAATCCACACGTCGAGGCCGTGAGCTTCCGTCGCGCTGCAGACGGCGCGATCATCGCGGAGGTCCGGCAGTCGGTGCGCGATCTCGAAGGCAAGCCGCTCCAGGCACAGACGCACGGTCTCACGGACAAGACAGTGGGACACGTTTTTCGTTTTCGCGACGGGAAGGTGGCCTGCTTCGACATTGAGGATGCCACCTAGACCGGGGGGGCGTGCCCGATCGGACAGGGCTACTTTTCGAGACGCTCGATGGAATCGACGCGATCGGGATAGAAGGCGATGTGCTCCTTGATCCGTCTCACCGGCTCGTAGGGCTCCTCGTAGCTCCACACCGCATTGAGCGAACGTTCCCCACCCGAGGGTACGCTGTAGTAGCTCGCCTTCCCCTTATAGGGGCAGTACGTGACGTGCTTGGTGCGCGTCAGCAGGCTCATGTCGATGTCCGCGCGCGGGATGTAATAGACCGACGGATAGCTCGCCTCGCGCAGCACCAGCGCCGAGCGCGTATCGGCGAGCGTTCGCCCGGCAACCTTGACGATGATGCGGCCGGGCTCTGGCGCGATCGTGATTGGATGATCGGGGCCGGGGACCAGAATGGGCTTCGTTGCCATCGCGCGCCTCGCTAGCAGCTTATCGAGGTATCTAGGAATCGAAGCCAGCGGTTTCAAACCGCGGCCGCTGCAGCGATAGCGCTATTCGACCTTCTTCGACAGACGCGCGATGCCGACCGTCTGCCGATGCCAATCCTTGATAGGCATGGCCGGAAATCCTCCGACTACGGCTTTCGCGGGAACGTTCCGCATCACGCCGCTCTTCGCCGCGATCTGCGCGCCGCTGCCGATGTTGAGGTGATCGGCGACGCCCGTCTGGCCGCCCATCATCACGCCGTCGCCGACGATGGTGCTGCCGGCGATGCCGACCTGCGCGCAGATCACGCAATGCCGCCCGAGGCGCACGTTGTGTGCGATGTGCACGAGGTTATCGAGGACGCAACCGGTGCCGATGACGGTGTCCTCGGTGGCACCGCGATCGATGGCGCAGTTGGCGCCGATGCGCACGCCTTCCTCGATCACGACGCGGCCCAGCTGCAGCATGCGTTCGAGGCCCGCAGGCCCCGGCACGAAGCCGAACCCCTGCGAGCCGATCGTGACGCAAGTCTCGATTTCGACGCGATGACCGATGAGCGCGTGACTGATGCTGCAGTTGGCGCCGATGCGGCAGTCGTTGCCGATCAGCACGCCGTCGCCGATGACGACATTGGGACCTATATGGCAGCGCTCGCCGATGTCGGCGTCGCGCCCGATGACGGCGCCGGCATCAATCTGCGTGCCCAATCCGATGCACGCGCTCGGGTGCACGTTGGCAGTCGCGTGCACACCGGATTCCGGCACCTTCGGCGGATAGAACAGCCGCCCGACCTGCGCGTAGGCACGGCGCGGATCGCCAACGTAGATGAGGCGGCTCGACGGCGGGGCGTGATGCGCCAGCTTGCGGCTGATGATGATCGCGCCGGCGCGCGTCGGCGCCAACAGCTGCACATAGCGCGGATCGGAAAAGACGCTGATGTCTTCGGGGCCTGCGGATTCTAGCGGCGCGAGGTCACGAATGGGGATGCTCGTATCGTCCGCCGCTAGCGGCTCCGCGCCGACCACCGCAGCGATGTCGGACAACGTGAATGGGCCGGCGCGATGGAAAAAACGGGCGTCAGCCATTCAACTCACCTTCAAACGCTACGGGACTGGGATCGGCGGGAGCGGTACGCGCTCCGGCTTCCCGTACCATAGGCCATCGGCCTTCGCACCGCATCATCGAGTTTAGATGCATGGCCACCGAGCCGCAGGGTAAACGGCGCTACTGCGGCTAGTCGCGGCCTTCCAATGCCCCGCCGGCTCGACCATTGTGCGGCCGCTGCATCCGTGTGAGGTGTGGCGGGGCTGATATCCGGAACCGCGCCGTGTCCAAACTGCAAGCTGTCGTCGACGAGATCACCGACGAGATGCGGGCTATGCCGCGTCGGGGTGATGTCGCGACCTACATCCCCGAGTTGGCGCGCGTAGACCCCAAGCAGTTTGCACTGGTCGTCGTCGATGAGCAAGGCGACGTCTTCACTGGCGGCGACGCCGAGGTGCCGTTCTCGATCCAGAGCGTATCGAAGGTCTTCACTCTCACACTGGCGCTGGGGAAGATCGGCGACCGGTTATGGAACCGCGTCGGCCGCGAACCCTCGGGTAGCCGCTTCAACTCGATCGTTCAGCTCGAATTCGAGAAGGGCATTCCGCGCAACCCGTTCATCAATGCCGGCGCTCTCGCGGTCACCGACGCCATCATAGCCGGCCATCAGCCGCGCGAGGCGCTCGGCGAGATCCTCCGCTTCATGCAGTTTCTCGCCGCCGACGACAGCATCTACATCGACCACACCGTCGCCGCGTCGGAACTGCGCACCGGCTACCGGAATGCCGCGCTGGCCAACTACATGAAGTCGTTCGGCGTCATCGATAACCCGGTCGACTTCGTGCTCGGCGTCTATTTCCACCAGTGCGCCATCGCCATGTCGTGCCGGCAGCTTGCGCTGGCCGGGCGCTACCTCGCGCACTTCGACAATAATCCAGAGACCATTTCGCCCGTCGTGACGGCCGAGCGCGCGCGTCGCATCAACGCGTTGATGCTTACCTGCGGCCACTATGATGGATCGGGGGAGTTCGCCTATCGCGTCGGCCTCCCGGGCAAGAGCGGAGTGGGCGGCGGGATTCTCGCCATCGCTCCCGGAAAGGCGTCGATCGCGGTCTGGTCGCCGGGCCTTGATGTTTCCGGCAATTCCCAGCTCGGCGCTTTGGCGCTCGAGCGTTTGAGCAAGCGAATGGAGTGGTCGATCTTCGGAGCGTGACGCCCGGATCGGCGCCACGCGCGGACAGTGGTCAGCGCTTAGCGCTCCCAGGTCTCGTCAACCGCGGCCTCGTGGTACCAGCCGCTTCCGCACACGATCTTCGGTGCGCCTTCAGCGCTTTGGGGGAGGTAAGCATTCGTCATGGCGCTACGCTGACGGTTGGTCGGGGGGCGACCACCCACAGGGAAGGCGTAGATCTTCGCCGTGGGGCGTTGCGGCTGAGTGTTCATCTCTAATCTCTCTTCCTCGTTTGTCGTGCTCCTCTACAGCGCGGTTACGCTGGAAAAGGATCATGTCACGATGTGCGAGTCCTTCCGAACCCAAACTAGGCCCATGCCTAAATAAAGTGCAGCAATTGCCCACATTATGGGCACGCCAGAATTTGCATCTTTCGCTAGCATCGCGGCCAAGGTGAACCCGCAAAGCCGCCACCGGTTCCGCGCTCAGCGCGGCCATCACCGGACGAGGTTCGCCTTTAACGCGCGGGGAGGTCGGTTTGGTCGGTGACGTGGTTCGGGATCGGGTTCGAGCGATCCTCGTCGTCATGCGGGTCCCGCGACCTCCTTTCGCAATGCACCAAAACCCGCGCTCGCCACCGAGGCTGATGTCCTCGCCCGAGCACACAGGATCGACCCGCCATCGCGTCGTCATTTAGGAGAGACTGAGCATGACGAAGTACAAGCTCGAGTACATTTGGCTCGACGGTTACACCCCGGTGCCGAATCTGCGCGGCAAGACGCAGATCAAAGAATACAGCGCCTTCCCGAGCCTTGAGGAACTGCCGCTGTGGGGCTTCGATGGCAGCTCCACGCAGCAGGCCGAGGGTCACAACTCTGATTGCGTGCTGAAGCCGGTCGCCGTGTTTCCCGACCCGGCGCGCACCAACGGCGCTCTCGTCATGTGCGAAGTCATGATGCCCGACGGCGTCACGCCGCATGCTTCCAACAAGCGCGCCACCATCCTCGACGACTCGGGCGCCTGGTTCGGCTTCGAGCAGGAGTACTTCTTCTACAAGGACGGCCGCCCGCTCGGCTTCCCCGAGGCCGGCTATCCGGCGCCGCAGGGTCCCTACTACACGGGCGTCGGCTACAAGAACGTCGGCGACATCGCCCGCGAGATCGTCGAGGAGCATCTCGACCTCTGCTTAGCGGCCGGCATCAACCACGAAGGCATCAACGCCGAGGTGGCCAAGGGCCAGTGGGAATTCCAGATCTTCGGCAAGGGCTCCAAGAAGGCAGCCGACGAGATGTGGATGGCGCGTTACCTGCTTCTCCGTCTGACGGAAAAGTACGGCATCGACATCGAGTTCCACTGCAAGCCGCTCGGCGACACGGACTGGAACGGCTCGGGCATGCACGCCAACTTCTCGACCGAGTATCTGCGCACGGTCGGCGGCAAGCCGTACTTCGAGGCGCTGATGGCCCAGTTCGACAAGAACCTGATG
>CALRVN010000018.1:0-18864 GCA_943371625.1 Hyphomicrobium sp. CS1GBMeth3 | reverse complement strand
TCCATACAATATAGCCTAGCTTTGGTTTGACACCAGACGAACCTGACCAGGTGAACGAAATGGACGACCCCCACGAGCCGACCCTCGCCACGGCCATGACCCGCGGAGCCTTGTGCCGCTGCCCGGCGTGCGGTGAGGGACCACTGTTCCGCAAGTTCCTGAAGGTCAAAGATACGTGCGATGCTTGCGGCGAGGAGCTATTCCATCACCGCGCTGACGACCTGCCGGCCTATGTCGTGATGTCGATCGTTGGCCATATCGTCATTGGGTTGCTGCTCTGGGTAGAAACGTCCTTCGCGCCGTCGCTGTGGATACACGTGGCCCTGTGGGCGCCGCTGACCATCATCCTCAGCTTGGTGCTGTTGCAGCCGGTGAAGGGTTCGATTGTCGGGCTGCAGTGGTCGCTGCGTATGCACGGGTTTGGAACGCGGCGTACGCGCGAGGGTGGAACGAAGCTTCAGCGCGCTGCGTAGGCGTTGCTCCGATCGGGATTAGATGAGCGCGGCCGCTGACAACATTCCTCTGCGACATGTGCTGCTGGCGGTTGCCGTCATGGCGGTGTGGGGTTCGAACTTCGTCATCATCCGCATCGGTCTCGATCACCTGCCGCCGCTGACGTTTGCGGCATTGCGGTTCGCGGTCGCGTTTTTTCCGGCGGTGCTGTTCGTCAAGCGGCCAGATGTGTCGTGGCGGAACCTTGCCGCTTATGGGCTGCTGATCGGCGGCGGGCAGTTCGGTCTCCTGTTCATTGCAATGAACGGCAACATCACGCCGGCGCTCGCCTCGCTGGTCGTGCAGATGCAGGTCTTCTTCACGATCGGACTTGCCGCGGTTCTCAGTGCTGCGCGCGTTCGCGCGTTCCAATACGTTGCGCTGGCGATTGCCGTTGCCGGCTTGCTGCTGATCATGGTGCACACCGACGCGACGACGACGCCGTTAGGGCTTGCTCTGGTGCTCGCGGCGGCGTTGAGCTGGGCCGGCGGCAACATCGTGATCCGCTCGACGCCGAACGTCGACATGCTGAGCTATGTCGTGTGGGCGAGCCCGTTCTCGGTCCTGCCGTTGCTTGCGGTTGCGCTCGTGCTCGAAGGTCCAACGGCGATCGGCACCGGCGTGATGCAGGCGGATGCGGCGACCTGGGCCGCGGTGATCTGGCAGGCGGTCGGCAATACGCTGTTCGGCTACGCGGTGTGGGGTTGGCTGCTGGGCAAGTATCCGGTGGCGAGCATCGCGCCGATGTCACTCCTCGTGCCGGTGTTCGGCATCGCTGCGTCGGCGGTGTTTCTCGGAGAGGTGCTGCAGCCGTGGAAGCTCGAAGCGATGGCGCTGGTGATGTTAGGTCTGCTGATCAACGTGATTTGGCCGAAGCTGGTCGCTCTGCGCGCGCCTGACATCGCCGAGAAGGAATTGCCGGCTCAAACCGGGCTTTGATTTCGTGCGCCGGTGATCAGGGGTGCTTGTCGGCGGTGATTTCGTCCACCTCGGGACTGCGCCAGCGCACGATGAAGTCGAGCGGCATCGCAATCGTCCACTCGACCCCTTCCGGGTTGAACTTATAGTCAACGGTGGAGCTCAGCGCCTGCCCGACGACGCGCTCGATCACGACATGGCCGAAGCCTTTGACGGTCGGCGGCGAGACCCGCGGTCCGTCGCGCTCGTTCCAGCGCAGGACGAGGCGGCGGCCCTTGTCGCCGGTTTCGAAATTCCAGCTCACTTTCACCTTGCCGGCCGACGTCGAGAGCGCACCATACTTCGCGGCGTTGGTTGCAAGCTCGTGCAATGCCAGACCGAGATTCTGCGCCGCCGTCGCGTTGACGAACGCGGGAGGGCCGTTGCATTCGACGGCGTCCTTCGAATTGCCGGTGAAGGGCTGCAGCACAGCGCGGATGAGCTCTTCCAGTGAGGCGCCGGTCCAGTCCTCTGCGACGAGCAGGTCGTGTGACGCCGAAAGGCTTTGCAGTCGCTGGATGAGCTGCGACTGCAACACCGCGACGTCGGTAGATGTGCGTGCTGTCTGCCGCACCATGGCGACGATGACCGCCAGCAGATTCTTGGTCCGATGCGAGAGCTCGCGCATCACGGTGCGCAGATGTTTCTCGACGCGCTTCCGTTCGGTGATGTCGCGGAACACGGCTGAGAAGCCGAAAATGCGGCCGTTGGGGCGACGCATCGGGGCGACGTTGATCGCGACGTCGAGCATGCTTCCGTCCTTGCGGCGCCGAACCGCGTCGCGAAGCACGTGCTCTCCGTGGCGAAGATGCTGGTACTTGTCCTCGAACTCAGCGTCGGCATCCTCGGCAAAGAGAATCCGGTCGGATTTTCCGATCACCTCGTCGGCGGTATAGCCGAACATAGACTCGGCGCCCGGGTTCCAGGATTGGATGATCCCGTCATCGGACATGGAAATGATCGCGTCGGCCGAGGTGCCGACGATTGTCGCAAGCTGAGCGTTCTTCTCGGCTTCCTCGAGATGCTCGGTGATGTCGGTGTTGGTTCCGAACCAGCGGATGACCTTGCCCGCGTCGTCGCGGATCGGCATGGCGCGGGAGAGGAACCAGCGGTAGACGCCATCGCGGCCCTTGAGGGGGAAGGTATCTTCCCAGACCTCGCCGGTGGTCAGGCAGCGGTTGATCTTCTCCATCGTGCGGTCGACGTGATCGGGATGCTGGCGCAGCGGCCAGCCCCATTGGCGCGCGTCCTCGAAGGGGAGGCCGGTGTAGTCGAACCATCGCTTGTTGTACCAATAGATGTTGCCGGCGGCGTCCGCCATCCAGGCAAAGGCGGCGATGTTGTCGGCGAGGGTGCGAAAGCGCGACTCGCTTTCACGCTGCGCACGCTCGGCGAAGACCCATGGCGTCGTGTCGACGACAATGGCTAGAACGCCGGCAACGCTGCCGTCGTCCTCGCGGATCGGACTGAGGTCGAGGTTGACCCATACGTCCTCGGGCGTGCCGCGCCGATTGAGGCTGAAGTGCTTGTCGCGGAACGACAGGGACTCGCCAGACAGGGCTGCGGCCAGGGCGCGGGCGTTGAATTCGGAGGCTTCCGGCCAGGCGTCGGCGATCGGCATGCCGAGCAGCTGCGGGTGGCGCGAACCGGCGAACGCGGCATAGCCGTCGTTATAAAGCATGGTTCCACGCTTGCCCCAGAGCAGGGCCATCGGCACGGGTGAGGCGGAGATGATGTCGACGGCGCACTTGAGACACGGCGACCATCGCTCGATCGGGCCGACAGGTGTCTGGCTCCAATCGAACTCCTCGATGCGCTTCTTCATATTGTCGCTTGGGAACGGCGCCATGGAATTCGTGTTAGCGGAGTGAACGGACAATCCGAGTAGAAAGTTCCGGAACTAAGGCTGTCGCGGCCTGTTTAACCACGTCACCGTGGGCGAACGTGAGGAAATCATGGGCAATCTTCTTTATTGGGCGGTTATATTCTTGATCATTGCTCTCGTGGCCGCGTTTTTTGGGTTCGGCGGCGTGGCGGGGGTGGCGACGGAAGGGGCGCGGCTGCTGTTCTGGGTGGCGATCATTCTGGTAATTCTGTCTTTCATCGGTGGACTGTTACGTCGGGGCTAGAGCCTACTTAGGCAAACAATGAGACTTACCAGTAGGATAGGCGCTACAGTGTCCCGGCTAGGCCTCGAAATCGCTGACGGCCGGAACTTGTCACGGTGTTGAGCGTTTATGGCCGGAATGCACTTGGGCGGTCCGCAAAGGGGAGATCATGTCCATCTCAGAGATTATCGCGCCGCAGCTACCGTATCTGAGACGGTTTGCGCGCGTTCTGTCGGGCAGTCAGGAAAGCGGCGATGCGTACGTCGTAGCGATGCTTGAAGCCATAGCAGCAGAGCCGTCGATGTTTCCCATCGACCTCGAGCCGCGTGTGGCGACGTATCAAAGCTTCCTCGACGTCTGGAATTCGGTGAGATTGAACCAGCAGAGATACGACGCGCCGGTTTCCGAAAGGCTGGCTGCTGCCGATCGCAAACTCGAGGCGATCACGCCGCGGGCGCGGCAGGCGTTCCTGCTCATGGCGGTCGAGGAGTTCTCGACGCCTGACGCAGCCAAAGTTCTCAAGACCGACGAGGCCGAAGTGAAGGCTCTCGTCGATCAGGCGGCCTCAGAAATCGCTGAGCAGGTCGCAACCAACGTGCTGATCATCGAAGACGAGCCGATGATCGCGCTCGACCTTGCCGATCTTGTCACCGGCCTCGGGCATCAGGTTTGCGAGACGGCGCGGACGCATACCGAGGCGGTCGCCGCCTTCAAGAAGCATCAGCCCGGCCTGGTACTTGCGGACATCCAGCTCGCCGACGGCAGCTCGGGTCTGGAAGCGGTGAACGAGATCCTCGGGTCCTTCGACGTTCCGGTGATTTTCATCACGGCCTATCCAGAACGCCTGCTGACCGGCAGCCGTCCGGAGCCGACGTTCCTCGTCAACAAGCCGTTCCGCACGGAGACAGTCCAGGCGGTCATCAGCCAGGCGCTGTTCTTCGACTATAAGGCGCGCCGTCCCGAAGCCCGGGTGGCGTCCGCCTAACGAATTTGCCAGGCACGAAAACGCGAAAGGCGGGCTTGTGGCCCGCCTTTTTCGTTGAGGACTGCCTCTTGGTAGTCGGCGGCACCGGAGTTCGCGTGGTCGCGGCAGCGCCCCGTCGGCGGCGCCGCGCCTAGACGGCGCGTGCCGTACGCGGACGCCGTGGCGGGCTCTCGGCGGGATCGTCCTTATCGTCTGCCGCCTGCGGTTGGCCGGACGGCAACGACGTCATCAATTCGTTGAGGCGGGTGCGGGCGCGATTGACCCGGCTTTTGACGGTGCCAACAGCGCAGCCGGAGATGGTCGCGGCGTCCTCGTAGGAGAAGCCTTCCGCTCCGACCAGGATGAGCGCCTCGCGCTGGTCGACGGGAAGCTTCGAAAGGGCGCGATTGAGGTCGAGGAGGTCGAGGTGACCCTGCTGCTCGGCCGGAACGGAAAGCTTGGCCGCTAGCTGGCCTTCGCTGTCGGCGACCTCGCGCTTGGTCTTGCGTAGCTCGGAGAAGTAGGCGTTGCGAAGGATGGTGAATAGCCACGCCTTCAAGTTTGTGCCAGCCTCGAATGAATCTAGGTGATTCCAAGCCTTTACAAGGGCTTCCTGGACGAGGTCGTCGGCGTGATCGCGATTGCCGCAAAGCGAGATCGCGAACGCGCGCATGTTGGGAATGGCGGCGACCAGGTCATCGTGAAGCTTGTTGGGCGCGTTGCCGCTCACTTGCTGGGCTCCTCATCCCGAGGAGACTTGGCAGCGCCGGCTTCCTTGCTTTGCAGCTGCTTGATGAGGTCGTTGATCCGGTCCGGCACGGGGGAGTTCAGCAGCTCGCCGTATGCGGTGCGCAACTGTTTGCCGAGAATGCCAGGCAGAACCGCCTGGCCGCGCGGGCGCTGGCCATCCGCCGAGTCCGATCCGTCAACCGGAGGATTGGCGGCGGTCGCCTGGCCGCCATTCGTGGCCGTTTGCTTGGCTTCGACCGCACCGTATTCGGCGCTGGCAAAAGCTTTCTTTTCCTCCGACATCAGCGGACCTCCGCCTCCCCTTCGATCGTTCAGCGTTGTCCCGAACGGGACGCCTTATGCGGCCCCTGACCATATCATCCGGCCCGTAAGCCCACAAAACGCGCGTTGGACGATAAGGTTCCCGTGGCATTCAGACCGTTTGGGATACGAGGTAATGTGTTGGCCAATTGCCACAGGCTGTCCCGCCTTGGAACGGGTGGGAGTGTTTCGCGTTTGGGGTTCACGGGCGCCGGGTTTCGGGAGGGCGACCCATAAACCACATAAGCGATGCGAATGCTCGAGCGGCTACGCCAAGCGGGTTGGTCAATCCAAGCCCACTTTCTCCTGTATAGCCTTGCGCTGCTCGTCCCAGCGTTGATTTTCAGTGGGTTGATGATCCTCCGGTCGGCGTCGCTCGAGCGTGCGGCTATGGAAAGCGACATCTCCCAGGTGGCGCGCGACGTCGCCACGGCCATCGACCGCGAGCTCTCCGCCACCACGGCAACGCTGATAGCGCTCGCTTCCTCGCCGGCGCTGACCGACGGGGAATTGAAGGCGTTCTACAATCAGGCGGTTGCCGCACGGGACATCGGCGGGATCGACTTCTTCCTGACGAGCCGGACCGGAAAGTTGCTGCTGAGCACTCAATCCCCCTGGGACGGGCAAGACGGGGGGCAAGGTCAGGACTCGCCGATCGTCTACAAGCCGGTCTTGCAGGCGACGTCGCCTGTCGTATCGAGCGTTTCCAGCGGTTCGCAGGGGGTGCCGCCGACGTTCACGATCTCGGTTGCCGTGCGTCGCGGCAGCAAGGCGATCTATATCGTCAGCGCGTTGATCTCATCACGGCGGATCCACGAGATTCTCGAGCGGGCGCAGCTCAACCGCGGATGGATCGCGACGGTGATTGACCGCGACGGAGCGATCGTCGCCCGGTCAGAGGATTTCGGGAAACGCGCCGGGACGATGTGGGGCGGCAATATCGGTGGCGCTGACCACACGAGCGCCACCCTGTGGCATGCCACCGACAGCAACGGCGAAGCCGTGCTGCGTTCGACCAGCCGATCGCAGCAATCGGGCTGGCAGACCTTGATGACGATCCCCGAGGCGATCGCCAACGGGCCGATGGAGCGGTCCTGGGCTCTGGTCGCGGGCTTAGCGCTCGGCTTCGCGCTCCTGTCGGTGTTGCTCGCATTCCTGTTCGGTAAGCGGATGGCCGATCCGGTGCGGGCGCTGGTGCAGGATGCGCGAGATCTGGGGCGCGGTGAGAAGGTGGTGCCGCGCAGTTCGTCGATCGTCGAGGTGCGAACGCTGGGCGAAGAATTGGCCGCGGCAAGCTCGACGCGCGAGAAGATGGAGCGGTCGTTGCGCGAAAGCGACGACCGGTTGCGTCTGGCGCTCGCCTCGGCCGAAACCGGCGCGTGGGACTGGGACCTGAAGACCGGCACGCTGTTGTGGGACCAGCGCATGCGCGAGCTTTGGGGCCTGAAGCCGGAAGATTTGATCTCCTATGAAGTGTTTCGCGCGGCGCTCGATCCGGCCGACCGGGAGATGACGGAGGAGGCGATCCGGCGGGCGCAAGCCCTGGATGAGCCTGCCGAGTATGACGTCGAATATCGTGTGAAGGGCGTGCGTGACGGTGTCGAGCGCTGGGTCGCGGCGACCGGGCGTACGCAGTTCGTCGATGGCATGCCCGTCCGCATGACGGGTACAGCGCGCGACATCACCGATCGGAAGAGGTGGGAAGAACATATCCATCTGCTGATGCGGGAGGTGACGCATCGATCGAAGAACTTGCTCGCGGTCATCCAGGCGATGGCGCGACAGACGAAGCTCGCCAGCCGTGACGTCGAGGATTTCGAAGTGCGGTTCTCCGGGCGGCTGCAGTCGCTGGCTGCGGCCCACGACCTGCTGGTGCAATGCGACTGGCGCGGGGTCTCGATGTCCGAGGTCGTCAAGTCGCAACTCGGACATTACTTCGACCAGCAAGCGGGTCAGATCGAAGTCGATGGTCCGAGCCTGATCGTCACGCCGGAAGCGGCACAGAACATCGGGCTCGCGGTGCATGAGCTGTCGACCAACGCCGCCAAGTACGGAGCTTTGTCCGTGCCGGGTGGGCGGGTGCATGTGCGTTGGTTGCATGCCGCCAGCGGTGAGGAAGATGGGCGCGTGCATCTTAGCTGGACCGAACAGGGAGGCCCTGAGGTCATCAAGCCGTCGCGGCGCGGGTTCGGCCAGGTGGTGACCGAACAGCTCACCGCGCGCGCCCTGCAGGGCAGCGCGAACCTGGTGTTCGAGCGCGGCGGGGTCAGCTGGACCCTGGATATGCCGGCCCGACACGTCCTGGCGCAAAGCGCCTGAGACGACACGCCCTGCCCCCAAGTGGCGGCGGCCCCGGAACTTTCGCTCTCGACTGGTGTTTGAGAGAAAAGCATCCAATCCAGATGGATATTGCCGTGAAGATTCAAAAGAATCAGGAGCTTACAAAGCTAATTGGTCGCCGGCTAAAGGATGCCCTCGGCAGCCAGGACGCAAGCGGACTGCCGGCAGCTTTCGGCGATGGGCTCGAAGCCATTCGCCGGGCGGAGATGAGCCTTGGCGGCAATCGCGGCCTCCCGGTCGATCTCGGAGATAGCACGCGGGCCAATGGTGACGCGAACGGCAATGGCTCCTCCCACAATACCGGCGCTTGACGTAATATCGCGGCGCGAGGGAGTGGCCGGAGGAGGAGATGGCGGACACGAAGGAGCTACCTGGGCGGCAGGTTCCGTGCCAGCTCTGCCCCTTAAGAAAGCTCGATATCTTCCGTCCCTTCACAAGTGAAGAGCTCGCGTTTGTTTCCCAGTTCAAGACGGGCGAACTGGTCGTCAAAGCTGGCGATCCGCTCTTTCTCGAAGGCTCGAGCTGCGCGCACCTCTATACGGTGCTTTCGGGCTTGGCATTCCGCTACAAGCTTCTCCCGGACGGCCGCCGGCAAATCCTGAATTACTGCATGCCGGGTGATTTTCTCGGCCTGCAGGGCTCCGTTATGCAGGAGATGCAACATTCGGTCGAAGCGCTGTCGGACATCGTCCTATGCGTCTTCCCGCGCGATGGGCTGTGGAAGCTGTTCGAAAACCACGCGGGGCTGTCCTTCGACCTGACGTGGCTGGCGGCGCGCTCGGAGCAGATTCTCGATCAGCAGCTTCTTTCCGTCGGCCGACGCAGTGCGCTCGAGCGATGCGCGCACCTGCTGTTGCATCTGGCTGATCGCCTCGCGGAAGTGAGGATGATGTCCTCGAAGAAGCGTGTCAGCATTCCGATTACGCAGCAGCACATTGCCGATACGCTCGGGTTGTCGCTGGTTCATACCAACCGCACGTTGGGACGGCTCATGCGCGACGGGATCGTCAAGTGGCGTGAGAAAGAGTTCGTCATTCTCGACCGCGATCGGCTCGCCGAACTGGCGAGCGAAGAGACGATGGTCGGAGCGGTGCGGCCGCTGCTCTAAGATTTGCCGCTGCGATCGAGACAGCGCCCGACAGCGTCGGCCAGCGCGTCCATGCCGTAGGGTTTGCGCACCACGGGGGCGCCCGAAAAGCGCGGCGGGATGGCGTGTGTGCTGCCGTATCCGGTGGTGAACACGAACGGAATGCCGCGCTCGATCAGAACGTCGGCAACCGGATAGGACGTCGACCCAGCCAGTGCAATGTCGAGGACGCCGAGATCGCATTGACCAGCAGCTAGCCACGCCAAGGCAGCATCCGATGTCGTGAAGGATTGCACGTCGGCTGCACCGAGATCTGCCAGCATGGCCTCGGTGTCGAGCGCGATTATGGTCTGATCCTCGACGAGCAAAACCTTCAGGCCGGCGGCATGGCCACGCCCGGGGGTCATTCCTGAACCGTCCGTTGTCGAATTGCGTATCGCTCGGGCCAGGAGAGGCTAAAGCGGGAGCCGCGCATCAGGCGGAGATGGGATATGTGGGCCAAATCGCATCAAAGCTCGCATTGTTCGTACGCCCGTTGTGCTCATCCTTAAGGGCGATGGAAAAAGCGTGCGATATCATTTGATGTATCGCGGGCATTTGATGCGCGCACGCAAAAGGCCGGGTGCGAACCCGGCCTTCTGGCAATTGCAGTGTGCTGGTTAGGCGGCTTGCTTGTTCAGCTTGCTCTCGGCCAGCTTTGTCAGCTTGCTATCGGCGTTGTGCTCTTCCTTGAGAGTCGCTGAGAGCAGCTTTGCTGCTTCCGGCAGGTCGAGCAGACCGGCCCAAGAAACGAGCGTGCCGTAACGCGTGATCTCGTAATGCTCGACAGCCTGGCCGGCGGCGATCATGGCGGCATCGCGCGTGTCGGGATCCTTGATCTCCTGCATGAG
Source organism: Hyphomicrobium sp. CS1GBMeth3 (assembly GCA_943371625.1). Lineage (GTDB taxonomy): Bacteria > Pseudomonadota > Alphaproteobacteria > Rhizobiales > Hyphomicrobiaceae > Hyphomicrobium_A. The sequence goes on along the minus strand of CALRVN010000018.1, from coordinate 8,976 downwards.
CTCCTCGCCTTCCTTGAGGATGCCCTCGATGGCCGGACACTTCTCGCCTTCAGCCTTCTTGCCGAGCAGCTTGAAGACTTCCTCCAGTCGCGTGACCTGACCCTTCGTTTCCTCGAGATGGGCTTCGAGCGCGCGCGCGAGTTCCTTAGCGTCGGCAGCCATGATCATCTTCGGCAGCGCTTTGAGGATCTGTTTCTCGGCGTAGTAGATGTCCTTCAACGTGTGGACGAAAAGATCCGAAAGATTTTCGATTTTCATGGCGACACTCCTGTGCGGTGGGGTGCGCGAAAAACGTCAGCATGCGTCGATAGTTCCTCGCGCCGGATCGCACCCGGTGAACATCTTTTGGCCGAGTTTGACGACAATCTAAGGGTGGGGTCAGACGAGGTTTGAGTCGTTCGGGCGGAGCTTGAGCGACGCCAAGGCGGCACTTTGCGTCGAGGGGGACACTGCGATGGGTGCGATCATGATCCGCTGCCCGGCCACTGACGAACTCATTCCAGTTGGCATCGACACGGACAAAGATACTTTCCAGGGACTGCCCAACGTCGAGGCGAAGCCGGTGAAATGCCCAGCTTGCGGCGGCTCTCATACCTGGACGAAGAAAGACGCGGTTCTAGAGACCACGATGCGCATCAGGCCGACGCGGTCAGGCGGCGCTGGTTAGGCGCAGCGACTGCGGTCAATCGGCGTCGGCATACTCTTCCAAAGCAGCGAGATCGGCGATGCGCAGACCGCCGCGGGTCGGTGATACGATGCCGCGCTCGTGCAGATCGCGCAGAGCGTCGGCCAGCGTATCGAGGCTGACGTCGAGATGCTCGGCGACGGTGCCCGAGGAAAACTCGTCCGTGATGAGCGCGGGATCGCGGCCCTCGCCAGCACTCATGCGCGCCAGAGCAGCAAGGAACGAGGCGACGCGCTTTGCAGGCTTGCCGCGGCTGCTGGTGAGCGCGCGCACGCGCAGGAATTCGAACTCGCGGTCGGCAGCGGCGGCATACCGCGCGGATAGCTGTCCATCGGCCTCCAACAGCTGCTCGAACTCTTCCTCGCTGACCGGGCTGACGATGGTCTTGGCTACAGCCTGCGCGGTGCTGGCGTGCTCGGCGAGATGGCCGAAGCCTATGATGTCACCGGGGAAGGCGAACTCGATGATCTCGTGATGGCCGTCGTCCTGGCGCTGGTAATGGCACAGGGCGCCACGCTCGACGCGGTAGAGCTGGATGCGCTCTTCCCCAGCTTCGAAAAGCGTTTCGCCACGGGGCAGACGGCGCACCTGGGATGGGCGCAGTGCGGCGCGGTGGCTGTGGCCGGCGGCGCGCTCGGCACTAATTTCGGAAACAGCGAGCATATCTCGTACTCATTACTCTGAAGCGGGCGACATGGGGATCGCATCTGCCACAATCAAGTCAAAATCTGAGCGGTCCCAATGCCCTAGGCGGTTCTGCAACTTCACAACGTCAGGGTGCGGGCGCTGTTCCGCAGGGCACATCCATATTCTTCGCAAAGTGGCATTCGAATGTTTCTAATGTTCATATGGTGAATTTTGAGTGCCTGTTTTGCTTAATTTCCAGGAACTCCGATCAGCGGCACTTCGTTCTTCACCCAGTTGCTGAACCGCAGCAGCGGATCGTCGGTGCCAATAGTGCCGACGGGCAAACAGTGAAGAGGAATCCCATGAAAAAGTTCATCCCAGTCGCGGCGCTCGTAGCGGCGATGTCGCTGCCGGCGCTGGCGCAGGACGCGGCCACAAATCCGGCAGCGCAGCCAGCTCCTCAAGCGGTCACGCCAGCGGGCGAGAGCGTGGTGTCGAAGAGCCTTTCGGGCGATATCTCCGCCAGCAAGCTGATCAATGAAAGCGTGAAGAACGCGTCCAACGAAGCCATAGGCGACGTCAACGACGTGCTGATCAGTGGCGACGGGAAGGTTGCCGCGGTGATCGTCGGCGTCGGCGGATTTCTCGGCCTCGGCGAGAAGGACGTTGCCATTCCCTTCGACCAGCTTGCGTTCGCCAAGGATGCCGACGGCGCGCTTAGCGTCAGTACCAGCATGACGAAGGAGGGCCTTCAGTCGGCTCCCGAGTACGTGAAGCCAGAGAACCGCCAGTAAGGCGGCATTGCCTGAATAGACTTCTTGCGCGGCCCGGTTCTGCCGGGCCGCCATTTTATCCAGATCGTGCATAAATGGGGAACTTCGCCCCGGCGCCCGCCGTTATTTCATTTTTGGGAGGAACACATGCCAGACCGAGAAGTACTCACAACCACGGAAGCGCGCCAGGGATCTCCTCGCCGGCTAAACCTCCGAGTTCTCACGATGTCGCTGCTGCTTGCTGTCGCCGCTGCTGCGGCGCTCTACGCCGTGTTCTATGCGGGCAATACGCCGGTGAGCACGCCTGATCCGGCTCCGACATCGACGACGGCACCCGGGCCGTAAGCTCGGGTCACCAGGCACCCACGCAAGCAAAAGGGCGGCTCAACGGCCGCCCTTATCGCGTGTAGCAGTCGCAGGATCGCGAGGGATCACTCCATCCCACTCGAGCGCCAGGTCGACGTCGACTTGCACTTGCGGCACACGCGCTCACCCGCCCAAGCGCTGGGGAACGGGTCGCGGCACAGGAGGCACTTGCGCACCTTCTGCTCGGCGGAACGGCGAGCTTCACGCTCTGCCTCATCGGCGCAGCCATCGTTGCATGCGTCGTGGCAGTCGGCGTAGGCGCCGTGGTCCTTGAGACTGCTCAACTCTTCATCAACCATCTTAGTCACTGCCATTGTTACGATCGTCGCCGACGGAGGCGGGTCCTGGCGTTTCCAGCAAAAAAGTTGAGATTTCCTGGATGCAGGCCGCAGGCGGCACGAAAGTCACGCTCAAGGCGTGATCTTGTCGAGCGGGTATATCGGCCCACGGGGGTCGTTTTTCAAGGGAAATCTATGGGATCGGGGGTAAACTGCGCCCATATGGCGTACGTCCTATACTGAAGTAGGGGGTAATTATTACTAAATCTAACGCCTCAATACTCGCGCACTGAACTCTCGGGGGGCTTTCCGCATTACGGTCTAGGCAGTCAAGAGCTACCGGAGATCGAGCAATGCGCGCCCATTCAGTCGAGCCAACCCTTTCGTGGCCCACCACCGAGAGCCGGCGCCGTGGCGGACGCTCGGAGCGGAATGAGCCTGCAGAGCAGGGCTGGTCGAGCGCCAATGTCGCTGTCGCTGAACAACCGCTGGTGCGGGTCGCAGCGCTGCTGCTCTCGATTTCACAGAACAATCTCTACGAAGGCCGCGACGCCAAGACGGTGCCGGATGCGCTGACGTCGGGCTTCGTCGCAGACCTTCTCGGCGTCGACATCGCGACTTTGGCGGCGCTGTTGGTCGACCTGCGGGAGCGCGGGCTGATCGAAAGCGGCTCCAATTCGACGCTGCACCTGAAAGACATCAACGGCCTCGAGCAACTCGTAAATTGAACCCAAGCACTTCCCTCCCCTGCACGCGCAAGTCATCGATGAACACCTAAAGGGCGGCCCTCCCAGCTGCCCTTATTTTTTGGCGGGCGTCGCGGTGCGGTTATCCCGCAGATGTAGAAATCCGTTAATTCGCTCCTATGTATCCCTGCCCAGGGCGGTCATCTGCCGCGACGCCGATGGGCATTCGGACTAGGGCGCAGCCAAATGAGCAACGATTTTCCCAACCGTTTGATGTGGTCGGAAGCCTGCGAGATGCTCGTGCGGGCCGAGCGCATGCATCGGCAATTCTTTCGCCCGGTGCGATCGGTCTCGCGGCAGCCGTCCTGGGAGCCGCCCGCGGACGTGCTCGAGAGCGAAAGCGATGTGCTGGTCGTCGTAGCACTGCCTGGCGTGAGGCCGGAGCAGGTCGATATCGGCATCGAAGGCGCCGACCTTGTCGTCAGCGGTGCGCGTACCCTGCCGCCGGAGCTCGGGTCGGCGATTATTCATCGCCTCGAACTGCCGCAAGGCCGCTTCGAGCGCCGGCTGCGACTTCCTGCCGGCCGCTACAGCGATATTCGCCGCAAGTTCGCGGACGGTTGTCTCCTCGTGCTCCTTTCGAAGGCGGAGGCATAACGTGGTCGAGATGAAGATGGACTCTCCCCAGAACCAGGATGCCGGTCGCCCGGCGTTGAACTCCACGCCGCCGCTGCCCGCGGATGCGATCGCGCTCATTCCGGTGCGCGAGATGACGTTGTTCCCTGGCGTCGTGCTGCCGGTGACCGTCGGCCGCCCGCGTTCGATCGCGGCGGCACAGAGCGCCGTGCGCGAGCAGCGGCAGGTCGGCATCCTGATGCAGCGCGATGGCAGCCAGAACGATCCGCAGCCGATCGACCTGCACCGCATCGGTACGGTGGCGAACGTCGTGCGCTATGTGACGGCGCCGGACGGAACGCACCACATGGTCGTGCAGGGTGATGAGCGCTTTCAGGTCGTCGAGTTCCTGACGGGCTGGCCGTTCCTGGTCGCGCGGGTTACCCGCATTGCCGAATCCGAAGAGCGCACGCCGGAGATCGAAGCGCGGTTCTTGAACCTGCAGCGGCAGACGATCGAGGCGTTGGAACTGCTTCCGCAGGTGCCGCCCGACATGATCGCGGCGGTGCAAGGCGTCAGCTCGCCCGGTGCGCTGGCTGACCTCGCAACGGCGTATCTCGATATGAAGCCGTCCGAGAAGCAGGAAATCTTGGAGACGGTCGACATCAGGGCGCGCATCGACAAGGTGTCGGCGCTGCTGTCGCATCGTATCGAGGTGCTGCGGTTGTCGCAGGAGATCGGCCGTCAGACCAAGACGTCGCTGGACGAGCGTCAGCGCGAGGTGCTGCTGCGCGAGCAGATGGCTGCGATTCAGCGGCAGCTGGGCGAAGGCGAGCAGAGCAAGGCGCAGGATATCGCCGAGCTGTCGGAGGCGATCGCCAAGGCAGGCATGCCGAAAGAGGTGGAGGATGCCGCCCGCAAGGAGCTGCGCCGGCTCGAGCGCATGCCCGAGTCCTCACCCGATTTTGGCATGACGCGCACCTATCTAGATTGGTTGATCGAGTTGCCATGGAAGCTGCCGGAAGAGAGCGGGATCGACATTAAGGAGGCACGCCGCATCCTGGACGAGGACCACTACGGCCTCGACAAGATCAAGCGCCGCATCGTGGAATTCCTCGCCGTGCGCAAGCTGGCGCCGGAAGGCAAGGCACCGATCCTGTGCTTCGTCGGCCCGCCAGGCGTCGGCAAGACGTCGCTCGGTCAATCGATCGCGCGTGCGATGAACCGCAAGTTCGTGCGCGTCAGTCTCGGCGGCGTGCATGACGAAGCGGAGATCCGCGGTCACCGGCGCACCTATATCGGTGCGCTGCCCGGCAACATCATCCAGGCCATCCGGAAGGCCGGCTCGCGCAACTGCGTCATGATGCTGGACGAGATCGACAAGGTCGGATCGGGGATGCAGGGCGACCCGCGCGCCGCGTTGCTGGAGGTGCTCGATCCGGAACAGAACAACACGTTCCGCGACAACTATCTCGCGGTGCCGTTCGATCTGTCGCGGGTCGTATTCATCGCGACGGCGAACGTTCTCGATCAGATTCCCGGGCCGTTGCGCGACCGCATGGAGGTGATCCAGCTCTCCGGCTACTCGGCCGAGGAGAAGTTCAACATCGCCAAGCGGTACCTCATCGCGCGGCAGCTCGAAGCTAATGGCGTGAAGCCCGAGCAGGTGGAGATCGACGACGAGGCGCTACGCCAGATCATCGGCCTTTACACGCGGGAAGCGGGCGTGCGCAGCCTCGAACGCGAGATCGGCAAGGTCTTGCGGCACGTTGCCGTGCGCGTCGCGGAGGGTGAGGTAGGGCCGATCCGTATCGGCGTCGACGATCTCAACGCGATCCTCGGCTCGGCGACGTTCGAGAGCGAAGTCGCCATGCGCACGTCGGTGCCCGGCGTCGCGACCGGACTCGCCTGGACGCCGGTCGGCGGCGACATCCTCTTCATCGAAGCGGCGCGGTCGCCGGGTAACGGCAAACTGATCCTCACCGGTCAGCTCGGCGAGGTGATGCGCGAGAGCGTGCAGGCGGCGCTGTCGATCGTCAAGAACCGCGCGCCGCAACTCGGCATCGACGAGAAGCTGTTCGAGCGGAGCGACATCCACGTGCACGTGCCCGCGGGCGCCATTCCGAAGGACGGCCCGTCGGCCGGCGTCGCGATGTTCATCGCATTGACCTCACTGATGACAGAGCGCCCTGTGCGGTCGGATACGGCGATGACGGGCGAGATCAGTCTGCGCGGGCTGGTGCTGCCGGTTGGCGGCATCAAGGAGAAGCTGGCTGCGGCCGCGCGGGCCGGGATCACGCGGGTCATGCTCCCGGCGCGCAATCGCAAGGATACCGAAGACCTCTCGGAAGAGACGCGGCGGCAGCTGGAGCTGATCTTCCTGGAGCGCGTCGAGGATGCGATGGGCGCGGCGCTCGAGGAGAAGCAGGTGACGGTCGCGGCTTAGGTGGCCGCCAGTTTCAACCTCATCCTCAAGCGTCACGGCGGAGCCATGCTTCGCATGGACAGGCCGAGGAGCCACGTTGCGCGTTTCTCTGAAAAACGGTCGTCGGGGAGATACCCCTTTTTCTAACTTTTCCCCCATCCGTTCGTCGAGAATGTTGGGGCTGCCAGAGATGGTGGCCTGCTGCCGTGAAGAGATAGGAGCCTTGAGCCTGTCCGGGATGCTATAGGCAGCGATTGATTTGCGGCACTGGGCGGGAACCCGTTCATCCTCGCCCCGCGCCGGTCCATTTTGGACTGGTACCAGTCACCTCTTGGAAATTTTTGATAAGGAAGCTCCGCGATGCTTCTTGCGAATAATTTGACGCGATTTTTCCGCCTGTTCCGTTCGGTGGACGACGAAGGTCAACGCGCTATCCTCGCGTCCCTGCACACAAGGTTGGGCGACTGGGAGGCCGTCTACACTTACCTGCGTGATATCTACTCGGCGATCTTCCAGAAGATTGGTCAGCTTCTGACTTTCAATGCGATCATGACCGCGATTGCCGCACTCAATATAGGTGAGGCTTCGAATCCCAAGTTGGGTCCTGTCGCTTTGATTGCACTTTCCGGGTGCTTGGTGTCGTCCTTCATTAGTCTATACGCGATGTTCCTGCGATTCGACTGGCCCCTAAGCAACTATGTTGATCCTCAGAACGACACCCGCTTCTTGCTCAAGTGGCTCTGTCGATATGGCTGGCTGCTGAACGTCGCGCTACTGATAACTTTCGTCAGCGTGGGAATATTTCTTTTGAGCAGCTTGCTGTGCTTTCTAGTTCGTTGAGGCGCAGGCTAGCGGTAGTGGAGGTGGCGCGGGCCGGGATCACGCGGGTCATGCTCCCGGCGCGCAATCGCAAGGATACCGAAGACCTCTCGGAAGAGACGCGGCGGCAGCTGGAGCTGATCTTCCTGGAGCGCGTCGAGGATGCGATGGGCGCGGCGCTCGAGGAGAAGCCGGTGACGGTCGCGGCCGAGTAGCGCTGGCGCTTGGATTGTTGTTATCCCGGGGCTCGTCCCCGGGATACATCTATCCGCAACCTCAAGACCCAGACGTGAGCTGGATCCCGGCAACAAGTGCCGGGATGACAACGTTGGCGTCAGACGAGGGCGAAGATCACCGAGCCGAGGATCGCCACGGAGACGAACAGGCCGGCCCAGGAAAGCAGTCGATCGGCGGTCATTTGATTGTTCCGATGCCCAAGCCGTTCCGGTTTTAGCGGGAACGGCTCTAGAGACTTTGTTTGGCCGTGCTTCTTATCGGAAAACCGGTTTCCACTTTTCCGGAAGCACTCTCGTTGGCGGCAACCTAGCGGTGCGGCCAAAGGCATCGGAACGATGAACTTCTGCTTTGCTTATTCGCCGGGCTGCAAAGCGGGGCTCGCCCGCAAGCGCGAGGCGTGCTAGAGGCCGCGCATGACGTCTTCCCTGATCAAAATGGACGCCCCGGCTGAGAAGCTGCGCGGTCAGTCGCCGACCGTCGGATTCGTATCGCTCGGCTGCCCGAAGGCGCTGGTCGATTCAGAGCGCATTCTCACCAAGCTGCGCGCGCAGGGCTATCAGGTGTCGCCGGACTACGCGGGCGCCGACGTGGTCGTGGTGAACACTTGCGGGTTCCTCGATTCCGCCAAGCAGGAGAGCCTCGACGCCATCGGCGAGGCGATGGCGGAGAACGGGCGCGTGATCGTGACCGGCTGCTTCGGTGTGGAAGAGGGACGGATCCGCGAGAGCCATCCGGGCGTGCTCGCAGTTACGGGGCCGCATCAGTACGAGCAGGTGGTGCAAGCGGTGCATGCGGCCGTGCCGCCGGTGCATGACCCGTTCATCGACCTCGTGCCGGCCGAAGGGCTGCGTCTGACGCCGCGCCATTACGCGTACCTGAAGATTTCCGAGGGCTGCAACAACCGCTGCTCGTTCTGCATCATTCCGCATCTCCGCGGCGATCTCAAAAGCCGGCCGTCGAACCACGTGATGACGGAGGCCGAGCGCCTGGTGAAGGCGGGCGTGAAAGAGCTGCTCGTCATCAGCCAGGACACGAGCGCTTACGGGCTCGATATCAAATACGCCGAAAGCCAGTGGAAGGGGCGGCCACTGCCGGCGCGCTTCCAGCAACTGTGCGAGGCGATGGGCGAACTCGGCGCATGGGTGCGGCTGCACTACGTCTATCCCTATCCGCATGTCGACAACGTCATTCCGCTGATGGGGGACGGGAAGATCCTTCCGTATCTCGACATCCCGTTCCAGCATGCGTCGCCGAAGGTGCTGAAGGCGATGCGCCGTCCCGCACATCAGGACAAGACGCTGGAGCGTTTGCGCCGCTGGCGCGAGATGTGTCCCGACCTTGCCGTGCGCTCGACGTTCATCGTCGGCTTCCCCGGCGAGACGGAGGAGGACTTCCAGTTCCTGCTCGATTGGCTGCCCGAGGCCGAGCTGGCACGTGTCGGCTGCTTCCGTTACGAGGCGGTCGA
>CALRVN010000017.1:0-19049 GCA_943371625.1 Hyphomicrobium sp. CS1GBMeth3 | reverse complement strand
CTGAGCGGGTTGGTGCTGGGCGCGTCAGGTTTTGTTGCGACCGGGAAGCGGCCGAGCACGGCAACAAGAAGTGCGAGCGCACCGAGCACGCCGAGTTGGATGGCAAGCCAGCCGCCGTAGCCGAGGTCTGCAGGCAGCCAAGGCACCGCCGACGTGGCGATCGAGGCGACGTAGAGCGCATTCCAAGTGTTGAAACCGAGGGCGAAGCCGATGACGACGCCCAGGAGTGCGAACGGCGCGGTCGGAGATCCCTCGCCTAGGCGATAAAGGTGGCCCGATACACACGAGCCCGAGATCGCCATGCCGATGCCGAATACGAAGGCAGCGATTGCCAGAACTGGACCAATCGGTCCGACGTGCGCGTCGGGCGGCAGGCGTCCGCTCGCGGGATCGGGGAGCCACGCGCCGAAAAGCACGAGGTATCCCAACGTGCCGACCGCGAGGGCAAGCAGGATCGCCGTAAAGCCGCGCGGGTCGCGGTTGAGGATGAAGTCGCGCCAGTGGCAGAGGAAGCAGAAGCGTGAGCGCTGGAAGATCACGCCCAGCAGCGCGCCCAACACCAGCGACTGGGTTAGCTTGCCCGCGGCGGCGCCGCTGCTCGCGAGCAGAAGATAAATGCCAACCAGGACAACGAGCACGAACGCGGCGGCAGTCAAACGAACAGTCAACGCAAGCCCCATGAACGCAAAGAGCTGGCGCAGCCTGAGCTGCGCCAGCAATAACGGGAGAAGATGATCTGGCTTACTTGCCGAGCCAGACCGTGCCCGACAGGTTGGCGACCGGGACGCCGACGGAGTTGCCGTACTCCGTCCACGATCCGTCGTAGTTCTTCACGTCGTAGCCGAGGATCTGCGTGAGCAGGTACCAGGTATGGCTGGAGCGCTCGCCGATGCGGCAGTAGGTGATGATCGGCTTGGAGCCGTCGATGCCGGCGTCGGCGTAGACCTTCTTGAGATCAGCCGCAGACTTGAAAGTGCCGTCCTCGGCATTGACCGCCTTGCCCCAGGGGACGTTGACGGCGCCAGGGACGTGGCCTGCACGCACCGACAGTTCCTTGGAGCCTTCGGGGGCGAAGATCTTTCCGGCGTACTCATCGGCCGAACGGATGTCGACGAGCTGAGCGTCGGACTTCTTCTGCGCGGCCGACAACACGTCGCTGAGGCGCGCACGCAGATTGGGATTGCCTTCGGGGAGCGTGTAGGCGCTGGCGGTGACAGCTGGCACCTTGGTATCGAGCGGGAGCTGCTTCAGCTCCCAGATCTTGCGCCCACCGTCGAGCAGCTTCACCTGGCCGCCGAGGCCGTGCACGTGGAATACCCAGGCGCCCCAGGCGGCGAACCAATTGTTGTTGTCGCCATAGAGAACGACGGTCGTGTCCTTGTCGATGCCGGCGTCCTGGATGAGCTTCTGGAAGGTTTCACGCGATGCGATGTCGCGCGAGACCTTGTCGACGAGGTCGGTGTGCCAGCGGAAATTCACGGCGCCGGGGATGTGGCCGCGCTCGTAGACGCCGGGATCGACGCTGACCTCGACAACACGAACCTTGGGATTGTCGAGGTTCTTCTGCAGCCATTCGTAGGTGACGAGCGGTTCCTTGTTGGGCGCGGCGGTAGCGGTCGCGGCCATCGCCATGGATGCGATGGCAACCGCAGTGCCGATCAATCGGGCAGTAATCATGGAAAGCGATCTCCTCGTTGTCGGGACGATCGGCTTCACCTCGACAAGTCCTGCGCGCACAACTCGACGGACCGAGCTGGCGGCGTTGAAGCGTGACGCGAAGCATTCGTGGTCGTCACGTTTCCCTCTGCAGGAAGGTCTGGGTTCCCCCGTCGAACGGCGCGAGGTTAACGTCGGCACGAACGCGCCTAAACGAATTAAATCTGCTTACGATTTCACGAACCGTTGGTGTGATGGTTTGTGACAAAAGATGACGCGGACCTCTGGTCGAGATGCGCGTTTCTACGACTAATCGTCCAGACTGCCGGCGAGCTTCTTCTTCACCACGGCCTCGCTCAACTCGGGCGAGCACATCTCGACAAAGCGGTATGCGTACTGGCGCAGCGCGCGTCCGCGTCGCAATCCGATGCTGGACGTATTGCGCTCGAACAGCGCCGGGCCGGAAAGGCGGCGCAGCTTGCGGTCGCGCTCTGGGTCGAAGGCCATCTCGGCAACGATGCCGACGCCGAGGCCGAGCAGCACGCACGATTTGATGACATCGGCGTCGAGGACGGAGATCGGAATTTCGGGCTCGACACCGGCGCGCGCGAACGCGGCGTCGATGCGGCCGCGCCCTGTGATGCCGTCGGCGTACGTGATGATGGGCCACACCGCGAGCGATGCAAGGGTTACATCGTTCTGCTGCTCCAGCGGGTGCCCCTCGGGTACAATGACCACGTGATCCCAGGTGTAGTAGGGGAAGGTCGTTACGCCGCTTTCACCCTCCATGACGTCGGTGGCAAAGCCGATATCCGTGCCTCCCTCGAGAAGGATCGCCGGGATGTCGAGAGGGCTGGCCTGGTGAAGCGCGAGGCGCACCTTCGGATACGCGGCCCGGAAGCGTGCGATGATCGGCGGCAACGTGTAGCGCGCCTGCGTATGCGTCGCGGCGATATACAAGGTTCCTTCGTCAGCTTTTGAAATGCGGTTGGCGAGCTGTGCCAGATTTTGCGCATCGAGCAGCATGCGCTCGACGATCTGGATCGCTTCCTTGCCGGCTTCCGTTGGGCCGAGAAGGCGCTTGCCGCGGCGGACGAACAGCTCGACGCCGAGCTCGTCCTCCAAGTCCTTGATGTGTTTGCTGACGCCGGATTGCGCCGTGAACAGCGCGTTGGCGACGTCGGTCAGATTGTAATTGCGGGTTACCGTCTCTCGGATCACGCGCAGCTGACGGAAGTTCATGTGCAGCGCGCCGCGCTGCAGTACAGGCCGTCTTCGCGCATCCTGTCGCCCCCGACGATTCTTCGATCCCCGGACACTAGGGATTCGCCGTGCGGCTTTGAATGAAGATGATCGTATTAGCTTATACGCGCGACGGGGTGCATCAGCCGCCCGAGAGGTGGAGATCGAACGGCGCACGACCCGCAGCATCGCCGGATGGCGACGTATTGGAGTTGGCGGTTTCGCTCTGGAGGTCGTGCGGCGAACGGCGCGTGTGCGCCTGCGTGATGATGCTGTCGGGCGGCACGCTCTGCGTCAGCCAAACATTGCCGCCGATCGTCGATCCGCGCCCCACGGTGATGCGGCCAAGGATCGTCGCGCCGGCATAGATCACGACGTCATCTTCGATAATCGGATGACGCGCCGATCCCTTGATCAGGGCGCCATTGTCATCGACGGGGAAGCTGCGCGCGCCGAGCGTGACGGCCTGGTAGAGGCGCACGTTAGCTCCGATGATCGTGGTCTCACCGATGACAACGCCGGTGCCGTGATCGATGAAGAAGGCCTTGGAGATGCGGGCGCCAGGGTGAATGTCGACGCCGGTCTCAGCGTGGGCGATGGCGGAGATCAAGCGCGCCACGAACGGCGCGCCGAGCCGGTAGAGCGCGTGCGCGAGGCGATAGTGGATCGTCGCGCGAATGCCCGGGTAACAGAGAAGGATCTCCGAGGCGCTGAGGGCCGCGGGGTCGCCTTCGTAGGCGGACAACAGGTCACTCACGATGAGCGCGCGGATTTCGGCGAGTTTCCTCGTGAATTCGCGCGTGATCTCGACGGCCGTCGTTTCGATCTCTGTCTCACCAAGCTCGGGCCTGAAGAACAGCGAGCGGCGGATCTCGACACTGAGTGCGGTGAGGGCGACATCGAGCGCATGGACGACGAAGTCATCGATATTGTTGTCGGACAGATCGGGGCGGCCGTAGTGCGTGGGAAACAGGGCCGCGATCAAGCCGTCGACGATCCGGCGCAGCGCCGCTCGAGAGGGCAGCTCGCGGACCGAGCCGCGATAGCGCACATTGTTGGTGACTTCGCGCGATAGCCGCAGGGCAGCCGCCGCTTCCGCCAATTCGGAGCCGAGTAGGGTGGTGTCCGTATTGGAAGAGTGCGCGACGCCATTGTTCGCTGGTGCGCCCATGAACGGTCTCGCGAGTGGTTGGCTGACGTTATCCATTGGATTTGCCCGATCCGCGGCCGGGTCGCAAGCGCATGCATTAGAAGAAATTCTGCTACCCTAATCAGCGAATGCGATGTGCCATCTTTCGGTGCGCGGCTCGCGCGCGCATTTACTGCGCAAGGAATTGCTCGACGCAATTTCCTCTATGATTTTGTTACGGGCATCTCCACTGTCCACCCGTCGGACATCCTCATCAAAACAGGCTCAACATGACCGCTGATCCCGCCATCGCCGCAGGCGAGGCCGAGACCTTTCACCTGTGGGTATTTTCCGACGCGCACGTGGCGACCGATCGCGCCGTTTCGGCGGCGATCCGCAACGGCATGGGTTTCATTCCGCCTGCCGGATACCCGGAGAGTCTCGCGAACGCGCTGCGCCAGTCGGAGGAGGGCGGCGATCTCGGCGGACCATCGTTCCGCTGGGATATCGCGCTCGACCTCGGCGACAACGCCGGTCTGTGGGACTTGCCTGATGATCCGCAGGGTGCGGAAGTCGTGCGCCAGCTCGGTGTTCTGAAGAAGCACCGGCGCGAACAAATCTATCCCGTTGCAGGTAACCACGACGCCTCGCCGGGCGTCGCCGCATCGAGCCTGGGGAAACCGGACAACTGGTGGTTTCGGAAGTGGGTCGATCCGGTTGGCGAGCACCCGGAATCGTCTGGAGTCGATCCGCGCCGGCGTCCCTACCCGACGGACGGGACGTGGGAGCGCTACTCGTTCAAGGTCGGCAATATCCGCTTCCTGATGATGAGCGATCGCAACGACCTGCCATATCCGGTGGGGCGGCAGGAGTCTGGCGGCGGCTCGCCCGCGGGTGCGGTGACGGGCGAGACGTGGGAATGGTGGAAGCGCTATGTCGAAGAGGCGCGGCAGGCGGGCGAGATCGTCGTCAGCGTGCACCATCACATGCTGCGTGAAACGACGGTCGCCTCGGGAGATTTCGAGGGCGTGTCGCGCTACCCGGATGGCCGCTACCGGCATGGCCGCTATCACGGCGTCGACGGCGTGCCTGAAGGCGCGTCATATCTCTACTTCGTGGACGAGGAGCCGAAGGCGCAGCGGTTCGAGCGCTATCTCGCGGAGAACCCGAGCGCGGTGGACATCTGGCTCGGCGGCCACACGCATACTTATCCGGACGACGTTGTGAGCGGTCGCAGCCATATCGAACGCAAGTGGGGCGTCAACTTCGTCAACTGCGCGCAGCTGTCGAAGTATCATTCCTTCGTCACGTGCCCGCCGATGAGCCGGCATTTCACGTTCACGGCGGGCTCGCCGCTGGTGCGTGTGCGCTGTTATCTCCACGACGACAGCTATGCGCCGCAGGGATGGTATGCGCCGTCCGAGCGCGTGCTGGAACTGTCAAAGCCGTTCGCGCCGCCGGCGTAACAGGCCCGCGCTCGTCGCAAGCAATTAATTGCCGGCGATAATGGAATGCAAAGCAACAGAGTGGCTAAGCATCGAAGGATTTCTTCGTTCACGCGATATCTGATGCACGGTACTCGTCGGCAAAGCTTTCCATCTGTAGCTGACGAGCACTCTGGTGACGCGCGGCGCCGCTCACAATCCTCTGCGTGATCCGGTCGTGGCCGACAGCCGACCGGGGCGTGCGGCGTTGCATCTGGTCGATGCGGCGGAGAGCGCGGATCGAGCAGCCGTACGCTTGCGGCTCGACGACGTGACGGTCGACTTCGGCCGCAAGATTCCCGCCGTTGAGAACGTCTCGCTCGGCATCGGCGCGGGCGAATTCGTCGCCCTCCTGGGTCCGAGCGGCTGCGGAAAGTCCACGCTGCTCAACGTTCTGGCCGGCTTTCAAGCACCATCCAAGGGACGCGCCTATCTCGACGGCGAGCCGCTGCTCGGACCATCGGCCAAGTGTGGCGTGGTGTTCCAGAAGCACTCGCTGTTTCCGTGGATGACGGCGCTGGAGAACGTCGCATTCGGCCCTCGGCGGCTCGGCCTTCCGGACCCTCGGGGCATTGCACGCGACCTGCTCGACAGCGTCGGCCTTGCCGATGTCGCCAATGCGTGGCCGTCGAGCCTGTCGGGTGGGATGCAGCAGCGGGTCGGCATCGCGCGTGCGCTTGCGACACGGCCGCCGGTGCTGCTGATGGACGAGCCGTTCGGTGCACTGGACGCGCAGACGCGTTCGCTGATGCAGGAAGAGCTTTTGTCCATCTGGGACAAGCTGCGCCCCACGGTGGTCTTCGTCACGCACGACATCGAGGAGGCGATCTTTCTCGCCGATCGCGTCGTCGTCATGCAAGCGCTGCCGGGGAAAATCGCGCGCGAGTTCGCGGTGCCGTTCGTTCGTCCGCGCGCACCAGAGATCATGGACGAGCCAGCGTTCATCGAGTTGCGTCGCGAGATTGCCGACATCATTCGCATCGAAGCGCGGAAGTCATTCCGATGAGTGTGGGCGGGGGAAAGAAGGGCTATCGCGCGACGGGATCGGCGCTGCTGCTCGGCAGCACGGGGCTGGCGATCTTTGCGGGTGTCTGGGCGCTGGCTGCGGCGAAGCTCGGCAACGAGGTGCTACTGCCGTCGCCGTTGTCGGTGGTAAAGACCTACGGTGAGTTGATCGGCGACGGCTCGCTGGCAAGCGACGTCAAGGCGAGCATCGTCCGCGTGTTCGCCGGCTTCTTCATCGCATCTGCGATCGCCGTTCCTCTGGCGCTGATCCTCGCCTACTCGCGTATCCTGCGCGGCCTCGTCATGCCGCTGATCGCGCTCATCCGCCCTATCCCGCCGATCGCGTGGATCCCGCTGGCCATCCTGTGGATGGGGCTGGGCGATCCGCCGAGCTACTTCATCACGTCGATCGCCGCGTTCTTCCCGATCTTCCTCAACGCCTTCGCCGGCGGTACGTCGCTGCAGCAGGAGCACGTTAACGCTGCGCGGTCGCTCGGCGCGCGGCCGGCGGCGCTGCTGACGACCGTGATGCTTCCGTCGGCGTTGCCGATGATCGTCACGGGCCTGCGCATCGGGCTTGGGCAGGCATGGATGGCGGTGGTGACGGCCGAGCTGATCGCAGCCCAGTCGGGGCTCGGCTACATGATCCAGATCAGCCGCCTCAGTCTTGAAACCCCTCGCGTGCTCGTCGGCATGACCGTCATCGGCCTGCTCGGCGCGGTGATGATCGGCGTGCTCGGCGTGCTCGAGCGCCGCTTCATCGTGCCTTGGAATTTCACTCGCTAACAAAGGAAGAACTGAAAATGTCTCGACTTCGCGTTTCCGTCCTCGGGGCCGTCATGGCTGGCGCAATCACTGCGCTGGCATTCGGTGCGGCACATGCCGAGGACACCAAAATCCGCATCGGCTATCCGTCCGGCATGAACGGCCAGGTTCCGGTGGTGCTGGAGAAGGCGGGTATCGCTCCCAAGCATCAGCTCGCCGCAGAATTCACCGCGTTCCAGTATGGCCCGCCGATGATCGAAGGCCTCGTCTCCGGCCAGCTCGATGCTATCGTGACGAGCTTTTTGCCGCCGCTGACGCTGTCGGCCAAAGCGCCGGGCACCATCAAGTTCGTGGCGAAGCTCGGCCAGTCCAGCCACGCGCTGCTGGTGCCGAAGGACAGCCCGGCGAAGACGCTTGCAGACCTCAAGGGCAAGAAGATCGGTGTCTCGGTCGGTTCGGAGTCCCACCTCGATCTCGTTGTCGCGCTTAAGGATGCCAAGCTCGACCAGAAGACGGACGTGGAAATCGTCAACCTGCAGCCAAACGAGCTGCCGGCCGCGCTGGAGAAAGGTCTCGTCGATGCGGCTCTGATCCGTCAGCCGCAGGTCCTGCGCCTCGAGGAGAGCCTGGGAGCGAGGAAACTGCAGACGTGGCCGTTCCGGTTCACGTCCATCGTGCGCACGGAATACCTCAAGGCCAATCCGGAAGCGGTGAAGCGTTACGTGGAGGCGCTGAAGGATGCCGTGCTCTACATCGCCACTAACCCGGACCAGTCGGCGACGTGGTTTGCCGAGTCGCAGCGCCTCAGCCCGGACGTCGTCAAGAAGTTGGCGGGTGAGAACCCGCTCTATGCGGCGAAGACTCGCGACGAGATCAAGATCGAGATCGATGACGACTTCAAGAAATTGCTCGCCGAGCGCACCCAAGCGGCGATCGACAACGGCCTCTTGAAGACGAAGGTTGATCCCGCGACGTTGACGCAGTGAACGACATTACCGGCCGCTGCTTCGGAGTTGCGGCCGGTTTTCCTTCACTCAGTGAAGGTGATGAAGAGCGGAGACGTCCACACCTTCTCGTCGTCGATCTGACGGGCGTGCACGTAGACGGGGCGGAATCCGTGCGGGCCGTTGCGCGGCTCGATCTCAATCTCGCCAGTGACCTCCAGCGGCAACGGCGCGTCCGTCAGTCGCTCGAGAGCCAGGAACAGACCTTCGCCGCCCAGGTCGCGACGCAACGTGCCCTTGCTCAGCAACTGCGCGCCGGTGACGTCCCAGCGAAACTCCGGGCGATGTGCAAACAGGCTCGGGACGCGCGGATCGCCGATCTTCTGGTATTCGCCGATCGTTCCTTCGACGGTGATGGCGGCATCCGGCAGGCCGCTCACGTCGAACTCGATCGTGTCGGCGTCGCCGTAAGTCTCTGAGCTGAAGGCAACCTCGGTGGCGCCGCGCCGCCAAGCGTTTTCCTCAGGATGCTCGAAGCCGTACGGCTGCACGGAGTGAATGACGCCGTTGGCGATCTTGATGACGCCTGACCATCGCGCGGCGCGGTAGCGGTCCTTGATGCGTGCCCCGCCCCAGCGAAGGCGAATACGCCGCGTGCTGTAGCCTGCCTCTGCCTGGAGGTTGCGCTCCGCGATGATGCCGGTGTGGTCGTAGATCGAGATGTGATCCCAGCCGGCGTTGCCGAGCAGGCGATAGCGCAGCTTGATCGGGCCGGCCGCCGTTTTTTCGTCGCCCTGAATGGCGCCGTCGGTCGATAGCAAACCGACGATGCGCTCGCCCGTCGTCGCCCAGGTGTGCCGCGCGCGTAGCGCGCGAGCGATGTCAGTCCGCGTCAGGGCCGGTGCGATGATGCCAGTCAATCCGCCGCGGACGCCGAACACCTGCGCGCCCGGCGCGCCGCCGCCGCAGCGGCCGCGATGCTCATCGCCCGCGGCCGAGGCGCCGAGCTTGTAACCGCGTGCGATCGCATCCTGGTAGAACCAGCCGAAATGTCCCCAGGTCGAAGTGATCTCTATCAGGCGTTCGAGCGATGGGTCGTGCCAGTCGAGATTGGCGCGTCTGCCGCCGACGTGGGGAATGAGGAGATGGCCTTCGGGATCGCGACCGTACAGGTCCCAGAGGTCGTCGAGCGGCCAGACACTGGGTTCGATCGTGCCGCCGTGCATTTCGGCGTTCCACTCGAACGAGCGCGCGGAATTTCCGGCGGCGTCGAATGGGAAGTCCGGCCTGCGGCCGTGGAGGAAGACGACGTTGTGGTCGCCGCCGGCGCAAGAATTCCCGCACCACTCGGTGCCGGGAAATGCGACGAAGCTACCGTCCTTATGCAGGCCGTGGATGAGATCGACGGAGGCATTCCAGTTCGCCTCGGTGATGTTGAAGTCGTTGGCGGTGTAGCCCAGCACATCGAGCCCGGCGACGTCGCGTGCGTAGGTCAGGTTATATTCGGTGCTGTTGATCCCGACAGTATCGTCCGAATGCACGTGCAGGTCGGCGAACCAAGCACGCGGCGTCGCGAGTGCCGGATCGACGCGAAGACGTGCCGTCGCTTCCGCAACGCGCGGCAATCCGGCAAGCCGCGCGGTGATGGCAATCTCGCCTCCGGCGCTGCCGGTGTCGAGGTCGCGGCGGATCACTGCCCAGCCTTCGGCGGGGAAGGGGATCGTCTCGGTGTGCGCATCGCCTTCGGCGGCGAACGTCAAGTCGACGCTCTTGGCCAGCCCCAGACAAACGTTGCCCCAAACGTCGAAAGCGCGAATGCGGACCGGTACCGTCTCGCCAGCTCGCGCCAGTCGCGGCGCGGCGATCGACAGGGCGGCCGGAGGACCGGCAACGAATGCGATCTTCACATCGCCCGGTACCGGTGCAAACCGCGACGTACCGAGCGGGTCGACGAAAGCTCGAAAGACGAAGGCTTTCTCCTCGAAGGTCTGGACGCGCGTCCCCGGGCCTCCGGCGCGCCGGTCGCCAAGACGAATGGTGATGCGATCGCCGGGATTGAGATAGCCGTCGACGATGTCGATCAGCAGCGCCTTCTGGAACGGACGCTCGTGGCCTTTCTGGTCGAAGCTGACCTTGAGGGCTTGCACGGTCGCCGGGCCTTGGCCGGGGGCCAACGGACCTGCCGCGTACTCGGCGGAGACATAGTTTGCGGCGGTCGGGTCGCTGACCTGGAAAAGGGCCCAGTCGGTATAGAACTTGAATGCGACTTTGAGCCGGGCGCCGTCGGCGATCCCGCTTTCCCCGACCATGTATTCGAGGACGATCTCGTCCCACAGGCCGGCGACCAGCGTGTCGTGAGAACAGGCGAGCGTGCCGAGGAATGGAAGCGACCGAGCCTGATCTGACGGCTGGCTGGGGCGTACTCGAGTGGAAGATACGGGCGCTCGGCCGCGCCAGGGTGCGTCGTCGTCCAAGATGGTCCCTTAGTGGCGTGTCGCTGTTGCGGCCGACCTATAGGCCGCGTCCGCCACGGGGAACATCAACTAATCCTGCTTTGCTTATTCGGTTCTGGAATGTCCAGAAGCCGGGCTGCTCCTTGGCCCGAGGCAGAGAGGGGCCGCAGGGCTATCCGGCCTGCTCCTGTAGCACTTCTGCGGAGCACGTCTGCAATCCGAAGGTCAGCTTCAGCTCGGTGGATCCATTGCGCGAAATGATGCGCTCGGCGCGAAACCCGCCGGTTTCCAGGCTGCTCGCCTCGTCGTCACCGGCAAGCTCGGTCAGCAGCATGTATGCGGTATGTCTAATCTGGGCGACAGTTGGCGTCTCTGTGCCAGCACCCCACGCCCACCCACTGAGGCTCATAAAAGCCCGTACGCCGTTGAAATCGAAGCCTTCCATAATAGTGCTTATCGCCTTCACTACTGCGTTGTCGTTCGCGTGCAAGATTCGATCTCCGAGAAAGTGTTTGACATGAATTTGATGCGGTCCTGAGTGGCGGCGGCAGACGGCGCGTCTGAATGGATGACGGCCACGTAAGCTCGGCACTGCATGAGAACGCTAATTGCCTAATTCAAACGGTCCGTACACGCAGTTTCTTTGTACGGTTTCGGACTGAGGCGGATGGACGCGACGGGTCGTAGTGCGACATATCTGGAAGCAAAGGGGTACGTCGCAACGGGAGTTCGACTAAAGTCGCCTTCGGTATGCTCATCTGATCAACCAGCAGCGCACGGAGCAAGTTGTCATTGCAGCGGCCTAAGCGTATGTAGAACCATCGTCCGCTCGCACTAGGGCGCGGACGGCTGGGAGACGCGAAGCGCTCTTGCCCCAACGGGGAAGAGCGATGGCAGAGACTGCATCCCTCCGAAATCACGTTCTCAAGAACCTGACAACAGCGGACCTTCGGCTTCTGGAACCTCATCTTGAGCCCGTAAAGCTGCCGCTTCGCAAGGTGCTGGAGCGAGCGGGCAAGCTCAATAAGGCGGTGTACTTCCTCGAGGACGGAATGGCCTCAGTTGTCGCCGACGCGGCTACTCGGCCGATCGAGGTCGGTGTCATTGGCCGGGAGGGGATGACGGGATTGCCGCTGTTGCTCGGCGCGGCCCGCAGTGACAGCGACATCTACATGCAGGCGCCGGGGCATGGACACTGTTTGAGAGAAGCACAGCTGCGTTTGGCTGTATCGCAGAGCGACACTTTGCGGGCATCGTTGCTTTGCTGCGTTCACGTTTTCCTGCAGCAGACTACTCGTACAGTCGTCGCCAACGGCCGGTCGAAAATTGAAGAGCGGCTAGCCCGGTGGCTGCTCATGGCGGACGACCGTATCGACGGTGACGAGCTTCCACTCACGCACGAATTCCTCGCGATGATGCTCGGTGTGCGCCGTCCCGGAGTGACGGAGGCTATCCAAACGCTCGAGCGGGGTGGGGCGATTGTCCGCAAGCGCGGGTCCATTATCGTCGTCGACAGGAACCGATTGAAGAAGCTGTCGAACGGAACCTACTTTCCCATCAACTGAACAGAGCGTCCGTCAGTCCCTGTCCGCAAGTGAAACCATCGCGAGTGGGTCGTAGGGCTTTGCGCAAAACGTCCCCGCCTGCGCGTCGAAATCTGCTGTCTCTGCGGTATAAATTGCTCGAGCGGTCGGGCTCAAGCGTTGAACTTCCTGAACGACATCGCGCCCCGACAGTTTCCCGCTCAGCTTGATGCTGGTGACAACGAGGTCGACGGGACGAAGCAAAGCGCGCACCAGTCCAGTGGCGGCCTCGCCCGACGCGACGTCCAGCACGTGCCAGCCGGCAGAATGGAACGCCAGCGCGACTTTTTGGCGAAGTTGATGATCTGGATCAGCAATGAGGACGATGCGCGTCATCGTTTGAGTAGAGCACTACAACCCACGGCGAGGTTGAAGGATATCGCGTTGCAAACCGACTTTTCAGTACGGTACCGGACATGAACGCCGGTTACGGCGCGCGCGCCGGTGAGCCGTGTGATCGGTCGAGACAAGAAGGGAAAAATTGGAGGCCACGCCCGGAATCGAACCGGGGTGCACGGATTTGCAGTCCGTTGCATCCTACGCTCTTTAACCCTCATTTTTCAGACGTTTGGGCGAGATAGGCCGCACCCTGTGTCCCAACTTTTGTCCCAAGTCAGCTTCGCGCTGTCTCGCCTCGCTGGCGTTGACTGCCTTGTGCAACTCGCGCGAGGTGAGGAAGGCGTAGTGCCGCTCGGTTACTACAACAGAGGAGTGGCCGAGCCATAGGCAGACGGCCTCCATCGAGAACTCGTGAACCTGCAGCAGCCGGCAGCCGCAGGTGCGGCGTAAATCGTGCCATTGGACGTGCGGCATACGCGGAAGCCCGGCCGCCTTCTGAGCCTTATTGGCCCGCCTGACTGCTTTCTGCAGTGCCTCGAAATTGGTGGGGCTCCCGTTCGAATATCGGCCGCCCTGGTAAGTCTGAAAGACGTAGGGGCTCTTGAGATCGGTTCTGGCGTCCTTCATCTCCCGCAGTAGCTTCAGCGCGCGGGGCCACAGCGGTAACGTCCGGTCCTTGTTGTTCTTGGTGCCCTCGTCCTCGTCTGCGGTCGCTATGCCTTGAATGAAAATCTCGCGCTCGTTGAATCGGACGTGCTCCCACTTGAGCGCGTAGAGCTCTTCCTTGCGCAGCCCGGTGTCGATGGCGAACGAGATGATCTTGGCTGCCTTCGGCGGCGCCCGCTTCAGTATCTCGGCCTCTTCCTCGATTGTCAGGTACCTAGTGCGGGGTGCGCCGTTCTTGAGCCCGCTCGTGCCGCCGCCGAGGTACGCCTTGGCCGGATTGCCGACCGTCCATTCCCATTTGTTGCAGAGCGTTAAGATTACAGACAGGAAGGCAAGATCGCGCCTGATCGTGGCGTCGGTCACGCCCTGGCCGCGCCGGTGCACCACGAAGTCGTTGATCTTCGCCGAGCCGATGTCGGATAGCAGCGCCGCTTCGAAGGTGTCGAGGAGCGCAGCCGCGCTCACCGTGTACCGCTTGCGCGACTTCGGCTTCAGGCTCGGGTAGTGCTCGGTTGCTACCCGTTCGATGAAGTCGTCTCGGCGCTCTTTAGCGACGCTAAGATTGCCTGTCTGGAGAGATTCCTCGTGCGGCTGGCCCGCGATCGTTTTCCTGAACCACCAGACGTTGCCCCGGAGCTTGAGATTCTTAGGCGCGGACATGACGCGACATCCTTGAACTGCTGCTGCCACCACTCGTTGAACCCTCCGACCGCGACGACGTACATCTTCCGCTTGCCGAGGGTAATTTCCTTGCAGCCGGGGATCTCGCCGCGGGCGGCGCGCTTTTGCCAGTACCGCTGGCTCATCCCGGTCCTCTGCCCGATTTGCGATAACCGCATGGTGTCGACAATCATGACACCTCCAATTTTTCGGCCCGCATCGGGTTCTCGGCCGAGGAGGGACAGGGGCGCTGCCATCGTCGGGCCGCCGGGCGCTGCCGAGTTCTTCGCTCTCTCGATGGATATAAGGACGACGACCATCTTGATTACATGCTGGACTTGCGATCGCCTCCTCTGTTGGCATCTCGGCGACAATCCCGTTGAGGGCCGCAGACGGGCGTGGGGGCGACGAGGCGCTGGGGGCGCAGCTCGAGATTATGCCACGGGTTCGCAGTTGGCGGCTCCATGCACCGACGTCAGCGAACTGATGATCGAGATTGTGCCGCTGCTCGACCATCGGCAAGTTCAGAATGCCTCGTGGTCCTAGCCTCTGACCACCGTCTTGCGGGGCGCCCCCAGGCGCTCGAGCTTGCGCAAGCGGCGAAATTATCTTCGACCTCCACCGAGAAAATCTTGGCGTGGGGTTCATATTGATATTCCGGGGTTTGTGGGAATTTCGGCACCGGTGCCAAGAGGAGTTGCGTGCGGGATGATGAATACTCGGCGTCGGTGCACGCGATTATCTCGATCGATAACTCGAAGATATGTTTTCCTCCCTCCTAACAGCTTGGTCAGTTCTCTGCCGATCGGGTTCCAGTGGCGCGGTGCCCATCCATAAGCAACAACCATGCGCCGGTGCTGCGCGCGCAGCTGCCGGTAACATCCGCTTATTCGTTCTTCGTGCAGCCAATGAAGCAGGGCAGCGGCGTGGTGTTCGGGCGGTAAACGCTGAGGCGGCGACGGAGATCTGGCCAATTCGCGCGGTGCCGGCGTCGGTGCTACTATCGCCTGCGACCCGGCGGGTCTCCGGAAAATTGCAAACCGGCGCCGCAATTGCGCCATGAGCCAAGACAGCATCGTCGCCTCCAATGTTGTGCGCTCCGGACGGCACCGGTGGCACATGAGGTTTCGCCGACAGCGACGATCGATGTTCCGCAAAATTCGTTCGATAACGTCCGGATTGCGCGTCTGCGCAGCGCGCTGCGGCGAATAGTACGCCGCCGATGGCATCGTGAGGACGGCCAGCTTCTACGCTTACGTGCGTGAGCTCGAGATGAGCACTTACGAACGCTTGGTTGGCGTTCTATTCGCGACGCGGCGAACCATATCGCTTGACCGAGGCGCACTGGGCTCGCCCTCGGTTTCCGTACGGCTCTTGTGACCTCGACATCGGAGGAGATACGCGAAGAGTGCATCGGCCAATGCGGAGCGCTCAGCGTTCGACATGTCGGGCCGGTACTGATTGATGGTTTCCTCGAGGGCGAGGTGCGCATAGTAGAGGTACCCGCGCCGTCTGCCGGGGCGGGGCGGTTGGGTGTACTGCAGCCTTTTGATCTCCTCGCTGATCGTCCTGAATCGTTTCCACAGGCCGGGCAAGACTTCGAAGCTTGGGGCGTCGTCATCGGAGCTGAGCTGCCGTACGTCGTCGTAGTCGCCGATAACTTCCTCCAGGTCCGCGCCAAGACTCGCCGCCTTGTGCGCCAGCTTCCGTAATTCTCTCCGTGTCGCCGGGGCATCGGCGTCCGCGGGAACGGCAAGGCATCGGTCGAGGGCGCGAGGAAGCGCCACCAGCTTGTCGCGTGCAGGGGCGGGAAACCCGTACTCGGTTCCAAGCTCATCGAAGGGGCTCCCCTCGCTGAGGTCGTCCATCCAGTTGGGGTTCGGATCTCGTTCGAGTTCTTCCATGACGTTCCCCCAGATGACGGCAAAAATCTCTCTCTCGGGTTCGGACTTGCAGGTCATGCTTACCCTACTGGCGCTTGTTGACGCGGTGCTGGGGCGAGGATCCTCTCGCATTGAAGTAATGCTCTCGCTCGAGCATCGCCACACGCGCAGGAAATAATTTTACGGAGGTCGGACGTTCGATTCTCAGTAACGGCACCAAATCAAATGCAAGGCGCATTCAGCAGGGAATGTCATGCCGCAACGTCAGGCTGCCGCGGAGCACTAAGTTTTTTGTAGTGTCGCGCCGGGAAACGCATCGACATTGCGGAGACCGCGCTCGTAGCTGCGCCGCCGATCGTAAGAACACCAATCGTGAGTTATGTCATCCCAGAAGGGGGACGTAGTTCAAGCTTAGTGAGCAGAAACAGCCGTGCATCTGCGACATTGCAAAGACTAGATTTACGCACTCTCTGACAAATCTTATCTCGCACGCGCGTCTAGCCGTAGCGTCGCCGGCGCAATTCCGGTTTCGGACTTATTCATTTGATCGCCCTCGGCACGTGCACTCCCACTTTCTCTGTCCGTTCTAGAAATCTGGAGACTGCTGGGTACGGGGTAGACATCGTTGGAGTTTGTCGGCAAAACCAAGGGGCGGGACGCGCGCGTCGCTGGGCCGAAGCTCAATCTTCCAGCAGCGCGCGGATCTTTGCTGCGAGGATGTCGACGGTGAACGGCTTGTTGAGCATCTGCATCCCGACACCGAGGAATTCGCTCCGATCGGCCGCCTTCTCAGTGTAGCCGCTGATAAAGAGGACCTTGAGGTCAGGCCGATGTTGGCGACCCAATTCGGCGAGCTGTCGCCCATTCATGTTGGGCAGCCCGACGTCGGTCAGTAGCAGGTCCACGGGTTGCTGCGATTGCAAATGCGGAACGGCGGCTGATGCATCGGGGTAAGCGAAGTATTGATAACCGAGCTCCTTCAGCAGCTCAGTAATGGTGAAGCGCACCGATTCGTCGTCTTCGACGACTAGAACCGTCTCGCCGCGCCCGCGGCGCAGAGGCATTCCAGGGGCCTCATCAGCCACCTCTTCGTTCGTGCGCGCGCGGCGAAGGTAGATGCTCACCGTTGTGCCTTCATCGACCTTGCTGGCGATGCGAACGTGACCACCTGATTGTTTGACAAAGCCGTAGATCATCGACAGGCCGAGCCCGGTGCCCTGGCCGATCGGTTTAGTGGTGAAGAACGGCTCGAATACCTTGGCGATGATGTCGGGCGGCATGCCAATACCGGTATCTGCCACCGACACCACGACGTAGTCCCCGGCCGCGATCTCGCCATCGTGCGCAGCAGTAGCTTGCTCGATAAGCGTATTCGCGGTTTCGATGCGGAGCTGACCACCTTCCGGCATCGCGTCGCGTGCGTTGAGGGCGAGATTGAGAAGCGCATTCTCGAACTGGTTTGCATCCGTGAGGGCGGTCCACAGCTCGACATCAAGCTTGAGATCCAGCGAGATGTTCTCACCCAGCGGGCGACGCAAGATTTCCTGAATGCCCGATATGAGCGCGTTGATGTCTTGCGATTTAATGTCGAGCGACTGGCGACGGGCAAAGGCAAGAAGGCTGTGTGTCAGCGTGGCAGCGCGGCTCGCGGAGTTCATGCCGGCTTCGATGAACTCGTTCAAGCCGTCAGTGCGACCGGCCTTCAGCCTTCTCTGGATGAGGCCTAAGGAGGCGATGACACCGGTCAGCATATTGTTGAAGTCATGCGCAATGCCGCCCGTGAGCTGGCCGACAGCCTCCATTTTGTGGGATTGCCGAAGCTGCTCCTCAGCGCGCGCGAGAGAGTCTTCGCGGCGTAGCTGGTCGGTAACGTCGCGCGCGACCCAATATATAAGGCCTCCCTGCGCGACGGCCGTCCATGCCAGCGAACGATAGTCGCCTTGGCGGGTGCGTAGGCGGGTCTGGAAGCTTGCACTAGCGCCATCGCTTGCATCGGGAGGAAGATGGATGCGGTCGCCATCCTCCGGATGCTGCAACCAGCGGGAGTCCCGCCCTACGATTTCATCCGATTGCCAGCCCAAGGCTCTCGTCCACGCGGGATTGACGCTGAGCCACACACCGCTGGCATCCGAAATGGCTAGAAGATCTCTGGAAAGCTGCCAAATGCCATCTCGCTCGCGAGTCCTCTCTTCGACGCGCGTCTCCAGTGTGTCGTTCAAGGTGCGTAGCGCTTCTTCGATACGCTTTGAATTCGTGATGTCGTAAATGACCCCACTGAAACGCGGTCCCGCCGCATCGCCATCGCGCAGGTACTCCCCGCGTTTGACGAGCCATCGTATCTCTCCCGTGTCAGGGCGCACGATGCGAACTTCGGAGTGCACAAGGCCAGTTCCGGCATCCTTGGGCGTTGGCGCGATAAGCGGAGGCTCTCCGTCGTGAACGACAGCGTTGATCGTATGGACCGGCAGATCGCGTGCCGGCTGCAAGCCCAGCAACGTGCAGAATTGTGCGGAAACCGTCGCGGTGCCGAAGCCCTCAATGTACTCAAACGTACCGATGCCGCCGGCAGATTGTGCGATTCGAAGGCGCTCTTCACCGAGCCGTTGCTCTGTGATGTCGATGAAGACCCCGTGAAAGCGGACGGGGCGATCATCTTGATCGTAGTGACAGCGTCCACGCGCATGCACCCATCGCACCGAGTGGTTTGGCAAGAGGATGCGGAATTCCTTCGAGAAGACCTCCGCGCCGCGAAGGATGCCGCCGATCGCTAAACGCACCCGAGCGAGGTCGTCGGCGTGGATGATAGAGAAAAACAAAGCAGGACTGACGCCTGCGGCGGCCTCTTCCGGCCTGATGCCATAAAGGGCGGCAAAGCGCGGATCACCCACGATGCGGTTTCTGCCGATATCCCACTCCCACGCCGCGGCTGCGCCGGTGAGCGAAAGGGTGAGCCGCAGGCGTTCGTTGGCCTCGCTCAAGCGCGCTTGGCTGGCCAGCAGATCAGCTTCCGCCGCAGCTTTATTCGTCTCGGCAGTGACGTCGGTATGGACCACCACGACGAATGCTGGTTGCGCATTTGTGGACACGTGGCTGACCGAGACGCCACTCCAGTACATCCTGCCGTCCTTCGCGTAGTGAAGGACCTTGGCTTCAAACGGAACCCCATTGCCAAACGCGGCGGTTAGCTCAGACGCCGTGGCGACATCCGTCTTTGGACCGGAGAGGAAGCTGATGCTCTTT
>CALRVN010000016.1:0-19088 GCA_943371625.1 Hyphomicrobium sp. CS1GBMeth3 | reverse complement strand
GGCTTCGCCGCGGCGACTGCCTCCTTCACGCCCTTGGGCGATTGCGCCGCCGCACCGTTGCCGCCGCCAGCAGGACTGACATAGACGACGGCGGAAGGCTTCCAAGACGGATCGGTGTAGTAGCGGTTGAACTTTTCCGGAAAGCCCATGAAAGACGCGCCGCGCGCAATCGCTGGCTTGCCCGCTGCGGGCGGCGCAAGTGTGATGTTGGCCTGAGCGGCAGGAGCGGGCTTGGCCGGCGGTGCTGCTGCGGCGGGCGCACTAGGCTTCGCGACGGCAGCCGCTGCGCTGGGCGTAGCAGCAGGCGCTGCCGCGCCGCCGAGCTTGTTGATGTAGGCGCGCGCTAGATCGGCATAGAAGCCGGATGGGAAGCGCGACAGGAAGGCGCCCCATGCTTCGTTCGTGCCCAACTCGCGAGCTGCCTCGAACGCGTCCTTCGCGGTGACGTCGTCAGCGCTGCCGGAAGATTGCGCTGCCGCAACAGCCGGTGCCGGGGCTGCAGGCGCCTCGCTCTTTTCTACCGGTGGCGGCTCAGGTGTCTTTTCGGCAGGTGGCGCCGTCGGAGCGGCAGGTGCAACAGCCGCCGCGGCAACAACCGGAGGGGCAGGTTTAGACGCAGCGCTTTGTTCCGGGGCCGCGCTTCCCTTGCCGAACGCGCCAAGGTCCGTGCCGTCGCTGGCCTTGCCGGCCGCCGGGCTTCCCGGCTTCAGTCGGAAGTCGCCCTTGGCCGCATCGACGAATTGGGGATCGACGGATTCGATCATGCCTGCGCCGAAGTTGACGGCGATCCCGCCGTCCTTCGCGTAATGCGTCTGCATCAACGTGTTCGAGACGTCGACCTTGATCCTCTGGCAGCCTTTGCCGCACGAGGTCGCGATATCCTTTTCGGGCGCGTTACCCCAGAAGATCGAGTTGGTAATCGCGTACGTGTCGGCTGCGAAGCCGTCGTAGGTATCGACGTAAAGGCCGATGCCGGGTGCCCCGCACCCGACCTCGAGCGCGTTGACGCTCGTCACATGATCGAACTTGGCGCGTGTCGCTGCCGATCCTTCCGACCCGCCGTCGACGAGGACATTGCCGCCGCAGTTGCCGTCGTAGACCTCGTGCGAGGCAGTGCAAACCGCACCGTCATCGCAGAAGAAGCCGCCGCCGCTATCGCCCGCGCGGTTGCCGCGATAGACGTTCCACGCCATCGTCGCCGTCGTCGGCTGATTGCCCTGCGTATAGGCCCCGACGTAGAGGCCGCCGCCCCACTTCGTCACGGAATTGTTGATGATCTCGTTGCCGACGACGGACAGCTTGTTGCTGAACAGATAGAGCCCGCCGCCGTGCGCCGCATCGGGCTCGGTGCCGGAGTTGCCGTCAACGAGATTGCCCTCGACGGTCACCGAGTTGTTGTTCGTCGCGTCGTTGATGAAGCCCGCGCCGCCCCGGCCGCACGAATTATTGCGGATGACATTCTTCGCAATCGTGCCCGAGGTGTTGTTGAGCGCAAAGCCCGCGCCTACGAGCTGAACGTCGCCGCACTTGTTGTCGTGGATGTGATTGTTGGTGACGTCGAAGCGCTGCGGCTCGTAGAAATCGCGCACGATCGCTTGCGAATAGCCGGTGATCTCGAAGCCGTCGATGGCGGTCAGCCCTTCTTTCGGTCCCGGATCGACGATGCGCAGGAACGATCCGCTGCCGTTCCCTTTTGCCTTCGAGATGTACTTGGCGCTGTCGCGAACCTTGAAGCCGCTGCCCTTCTGGAATCCGCCAGCGAGCGTGAAGAACTTCTCCCCCGGCTTCAGCTCCTCGGCATAGCCTCCCTCCGCGACGCAGATCACCGCGCCCGGTTGTGCGGCTTCGACCGCAGCAGCAATCGTCTTCAGCGGTTTTGCAGCGCTGCCGTCGCCACCCGCAGCAGAAGCATCGACGTGCAAGGTGCAGGCCGGGATGGTCGTGGTGCGCGCGACCTTCACCGCCTGTGGGTTGGCGGCATGCGCTGCGCCCGCCACTGCCATCGCAATCACGACGATTGAGTTACGCCACGCACCTACGTTATCGAGCATCCGCTGCTTCCTCCGGCGCATGGCGCCTTATCCGCTCGCGATGAGAGCACGTTGCTCTCCACCGCCGCGCGCCATTCTCATTTCTTCGTTAGTGTCTCGATCGCCGCGCTGTCCACCGCCTTGACGGCAGCTTTCAATTCTTCGACGCTGGCGCCGCGGCCCTCCGCCTTCACCATCACGCGATCGCCGATCATGGTGCCGTAGCTGCCGATCTTCTGCTTGGCGTCGTACTCTTCCATCGTCATCCGGCCGTCGACGGTAGAGAGCTTGCGATAGGTATCCGCCGTCTGCTCCGTCCGGTTGACGCCCAACGCCCCGGTGAGCGAGGCCATCGCGCCCGCGACGCCCATGTCCGACAGCGTCAGCGTGATCGTGTCGTCACCCTTGGCGTAGACCGCCGACACCGAAGCCAGATCAAGTCCCGCGATGCTTTCCGCCGTCGTCGTCTCCGTGCGCGCAAAGCCCGGCAGCGTGATGGGCATCAGCTCCGCGAGGTCGACGGTCGGGATGACCGGCAACTTGGAGCTGCCCTGTGATAGTGACTCGAGCCGCTTACCAAGCTCATCGAGCTTGGAAAGGTCGACCTTCCCGACCCCCGGGATGGAGATCGATCCCTCCGTTTTCCCCGGAGACGTCGGCGACGAGCTCGAAGACTGCGCCGGCTCCTCGGGCAGCGGGTGCCTGAACAGGATCGGCGCCGCCAGCCAGAAGAACAGCAGCGATGCCACGATGCCGATGCCGACGAGGCATGCCGTGAACTGCAGCGCCCGTTGCTCGGGCACCTTGAGCACCTGCGGCGCCCCGGTGCTGATGAGATAAAGAGAGTAGAGGCTGAGGATGGTGAGAAACCCCAGCCACGGAATGAGCAGGAACACGTTCGACAGCCATCCCGCCGTCGCCGAGTAACCCGCCAGCTTCAGCGCCCCGATGCGGTTCGCCTCACCGCCCAGACGCGGCGCCAGCCACTCCATGATCAGCGCCAGGACGAACACGCCGCCCAGCTGCAGGCCGTACATCCAGATCGCCGAGCCGAGCGCGTCGCCGAACGTGGGTTGATAGGTGAAGCCGAAACCCGAGTACCCCATGAGGTCGCGCACGAACGTGCACGCAACGCCGATACCCGCGACCGGAATGATGTAGCGCGTATAGAGGCTTGCGATGGTTTCCGGCTCGGCCGCGATGACCGGCCATTCGAGTTTCGGCGTCAGCAGCAGGCGCTTGACCCGCTCGAACAGGGACATCGCACTCTGCTGAACTGAAGGGGTCATAGCGTTTTGCTCCCAGGTAGCAGAACAGTCCGCGGGCGACCGCGACGAGAGTCTTTCAGCTTGGGGGAGCTCTGCGCGCCTCGATCGGCGAAGAATTGGATTGCGATTTCAAATGCCTGATGTTCAGTATGGCGACTGACGTTCGAGCAACGGTTCATGTTTTAGATTTAGGTCATTGGGACACAACATCATGTTAGCAATAGCCCCCTCGCGGCAACTGCACTTCATCCGATCGGATGAGAGACCGAGATTGTCGTCGCCCCGCTGCCGCTGAGTCCCATCCGTGATCGACGAAAGCCGGGCGTTATCTACGCTCATCGCCGAGATTTACGACGCCGCCCTCGTGCGGGATGCCTGGGGCGGTGTCCTCGCCAAGGTCTGTACGTTCGTCGGCGCCTCTGCCGGCAACTTCTTCTCGCAGCAATCCGCCAGCCGCGACGCGGTCCTGCACTTCAGCTGGGGCTGCGATCCCACCTACGAACGCTCCTACATGGAGAAATACTACAAGCTCAATCCCACGGTTCCGGCGCTGTCGTTCGTCGACGTGGGAGTGGTGTTCAGTCAGTCCGACCTCATCCCCTACGAGGAATTCCACGAAACGCGCTTCTATAAGGAGTGGGTGGCGCCCCAGGGGCTCCTCGATGTCGTCGGCTCGAACCTAGACAAGTCCGCAACCGGCTCGTCCATGTTCGCCCTGCGCCGAAAGGAGAGCGACGGCTTCGTCGATGCCGAATGCCGGCGCAAGCTGGAGCTTGTGGTGCCGCACATGCGACGCGCCGTCCTGATCGGCAACGTCATTGAAACCCACAAGAACACGGCTGCCGCGCTGAGCGGGACGCTGATGGCGCTCGCCGACGCGGTCTACCTCGTCGATCAACGCGCGCGCATCATATTCTGCAACGCTGCCGGCGACGCCCTCCTGCGCCGTAACTCGATCGTACGCAGCGCCCAGTCCCAGCTTGCCGCCGTCGACGCCAAGGCCAATCGCCTGCTGCAGGACGCGGTCGCGGCGACCGATGCCGGAGACGTTTCCGCCAAGGGCGTTGCCGTGCCCTTGTCACCCGCGCCAGACCAGTGGCTCGCGCACGTGATGCCCTTGAGCGCCAGCAGCAAGGAACAGGCCGGCATTCCAGACGCCGCCACCGCCGCCGTCTTCGTCCGCAAGGCCTCCGTCGAATCCCCGAGCGCCCTCGAGACTGTCGCCAAACTTTATAAGTTGACCGCTATGGAGGTCCGCGTCCTTCAGGCCGTCGTAGATATCGGCGGCGCGCCGGTTGCAGCTGAGGCGCTGGGTATTTCAGAAGCGACCGTCAAAACGCATTTGCGCAATCTCTACCAGAAGACCGACTGCCGCCGTCAGGCCGATCTCGTGAAGCTCGTGGCTGGCTCGTCCAGCCCGTTCCTCCCCTGAGCGGCTCTGCCTCATCCGAACGGATGAAGCGGTGGCTCGACATTGCTGACAAGTTCATTGCCTGCGGATCGACACCTGCAGATCGATTTCGCAAAAAATCAGGAACGGGTAGATGCACGCGTCTGGGTGGATGAAGCCGGCGGCCGCCGCTGTGATCGTGCTTGCCACTTCCGTATTGTTTGGCGGTCCCGCCCCGGCCCAAGCGCCCGATCAGACGACACTCGCGGCGGATCAGGCGGCACCGGCGCCCGTAGAGGGCATCATCAAGACGGGTGATCTCGCAGTCACGGGATTCTCCGGCACAATTCTGGCGACCGAAACGCTCCCCGCGGGCGTTGACCCCATCGACCGGACCCTCATCGATCCAAACGGTCCTGCGCTGCGCGTCTTCGATGCGTCTAGCTTAGGTGGCCCGCCATCGGGCAACGTCGTCACGCCGCCGCTGCGGCTCGACGTGCCGGCACGTCAGATCGGCCAGGTCTTCGGCATGGCGTTCGACGACGGCATCGCCGGTGGCCCGCCGAACCTCTACGTCGCCGCAACGTCCGCATTCGGCCTCAACATCGTCGGGGCAGGGCTCGCCGCGGACGGAAAACCAGCGCGGCTCAAGGTCGGCGCGGCTGATGCAACTTTCATGGAAGGCCAGTTCGGCGCCCTTTCCACCAACAGCCCCGGCGCGATCTACAAGATCGACGGCGCCACCGGTGCGGCGACGTATATCTCCGACACGGCATTCTCCGGCAAGCTCAACAGCGGCCCAGGCATCGGAGGCCTTGCCTACGATCCCGTAAGCAAAAGCATCTTCGCCTCGGATCTCGACTCCGGCTTGGTTCACCGCTTCGGGCTCGACTTCAACGCTGCAATCCTCGGCCAGTACGATCACGGCGTCGCCGGTCGTCGTGCTAAGGGCGTCGACCCCATCACCGACGACGGGCTCAAGGCGGACATCACCGCACCGACGTTCAAGCCAGACGATCCCGCCACCTGGGGCTTCACCCAGCCGGCGCGCCGCGTCGGCGCCCTCGCTGTCCACAACGACCGCCTTTACTACGCCGTCGCCGAGGGCCCCGAGATCTGGTCGGTCGGTCTCAACTCCGGAAATTTCTCCGAAGACGCCCGGCTCGAGCTGACCGTCAAGGCGGCAAAGCCGTTCCCGATCACCGGCATCGCCTTCGACGGCAACGGCCGCATGTATCTGGCACAGCGCGGCACGCTCAAGAGCCCGTACGATTACGCGCAATTCGCCGATGGCGGAGCCGAGGTGCTGCGCTATGACCCCGAGAGTCCCGACGATCCGAGCACGCCCGATCTTTGGGTGCCGCAGCCCGCGACCTACGCCGTCGGCACCGCCGATGACAACCGCGCCGGCGACGGCGGCGTCGCGCTTCAGTACGCCTACAAGCCCGACGGCGGCATCGATCTCAACGCCTGCGACGCCAGCGTCGCCATGTCGTCGGATGCACTGACCGCCACCACCAGTGGCGTGCAGCTCAACGGCGTCGACCTCGTGCGTCCCGCCAATGCCCCGCCGACGCAAAGCGCCTTCATCGACTACGACCAGCGCGACGACGTCGAGGGAACGCGCGGCCGCGTCGGCAACGTGATCACCCTGCGCCGCTGCGGCCCGGGCTCGAGCTTCCCACCCGTCGAGGACGGAGGCGCATTCCCGCCGGTCGATGGCGGCGGCGGCGAGGCCTTCCCGCCCGTCGACGAAACCCCCGGAGAACCTTTCCCTCCCGTCGACGAGACGACGGATGAAGGCGCCGGCGGTATCGTCGTCGAGAAAGAAGCGACCGCGGCCACGTGCTCGGACAAGGGCGGCTGCGCTTTCAACATCAATGTCACCAACCCAACCGCAGAGGCGATACCCGGGCCCATCGTCATCAGCGACGAGCTGACGGCCGGCGCGGCGAACCTGGGCGGCGCAACCATCGAAGGCGCTCCCCCCGCGCCGTGGACCTGCAACGCGCCGCCGAAGATGACGTGCACGCATCCTGGCCCGATCGCAGCTGGCGAGACCATTCCGCTGCCGCTGTCGTTCAAGCCGAACGGCATTGGCCAGGAAACGTCATTGCAGAACTGCGCCGCGCTTGTCGCCAGTGGCGGTCCGGATAATCAGCCGATCGTCAATGTGCCGGCGCCCGTTCCGGTCGAGAAGAACGGCCTGCGCGTCGAGAAGTCTCCGCTGAACGGAACTTGCTCGCCGACCGTAGGTGGATGCGAGTGGGAGGTGAAGCTCACCAACACCACGGCCGCGCCGCT
Source organism: Hyphomicrobium sp. CS1GBMeth3 (assembly GCA_943371625.1). Taxonomy (GTDB): domain Bacteria; phylum Pseudomonadota; class Alphaproteobacteria; order Rhizobiales; family Hyphomicrobiaceae; genus Hyphomicrobium_A. The sequence goes on along the minus strand of CALRVN010000016.1, from coordinate 12,096 downwards.
CACCGGACCGCTGATCGTCAACGAAGTGACCTTCGGCAACAGCCTGCCGATGCAGCAGCAGATCGAGGAGATGACGCTTCCGCCTGGCATTGCCTGCGCCCAACCCGGCGGTAGCAACACGATCTCGTGTCAGAACCCTAACGCGACCATCCCAGCCGGCCAGAGCATCTCGATCCGTTTGAAGCTGAAGGTCAGCGGCCCCAACGCTGCCGCGCCATTGGTCGAGAATCGCGCTTCGGTCCAGTTCAACAATCAGGAGATCGGCACCGCCACTGCGGGCATCCGGCTTTCCGATACGCCGTCCCCGCTTCCCGCCGATGGCGCTGCACCCGAGCCCCAGCCACCGGCCTGCGCCACCATCCCCATCGACCCCAATGCTCCCGGCCCGCCGCAGAACGCCAAGCTGACCCTCGCCAAGGAACCGACGCAGACCAAGTGCTCGGACGCCGGCGGCGGCTGCGCATTCAAGATCACCATCACCAATCGCGGCCCCGATGAGTTCAACGCTCCAATCGTCATCGAGGAGAACGTCACCGATCAGGATGGCGCCATCTTCGGCACCACCAACATCGACGACGGCGGGCAGGCCTCGCAGCAGCCGATCTTCTGCAAGAAGGTGGATACGGCGTTCCGCTGCGACAGTGGCGTCGTTGCTGTGAAGATACCTGTCGGCCAAAGCGTCGAGCTGCCGATCAGCTTCAAGCTCGGAGCAGGCTCCGCGGCGAAGGAGATCAAGAACTGCGCCAACCTGCCCGGTGAGGCACCGGTTTGCGCCAACATTCCGCTCGTGAGCGGCACGCTGCTGCGCGCGCAGAAGTTCGGTGGCGGCGACACTTGCTTGCCGAACTGCACATTCAACATCGTCGTCAAGAACGTCGGCAACGTACCGTTCACCGGCTTCCCGTCCTTCGACGATGTGTTCACGCCCGCGGGCGCCGGCGCCAAGATCGAAGTCGTCGACGGCGACTACGTCTGCTCCAGCTCGCCGCAGCGCTTCTTCTGCGTAGCAAAGACCAAGCAGACGATCCCGCCCGGCGGCATCATTTCGGGACGCGTCAAGGTCACCACAGCGCGGCGCGAAGACAGCTACACCAACTGCATCGACTTCTCGCCCGATATGCCCGCCGACCGGAGCAACCCCGAACGGTGTGTCACGATCAAGGAAACGAAGGCGGATCAGGTTGGTCCGGCGCCAAAGCAGGTCCCGCACCTCGCCATTGTGAAGACCGGCGTCCCGACGTGCGACATCAAGAAGTTCTGCGAGTTCGGCGCGATCATCACCAACAACAGCCAGGCGACCTACAACGGGCCGATCACGTTCACCGATGAGGTTCCGGAGACGACGGACGGGGGCAAGGCACAACCCATACCGGCCGGAGTCGAGCATTTTGCCGATGCTGACTGGACGTGTTCCAAGCCGACCGTCCGCTCGATCGTCTGCACGCATAAAAAGCAGACGCTCGCGCCTGGGGAATCGGTCTCGATCAAACTGCTCGTAACGCCGGGACCTGGCTGGAAGAAGAACGACGTCGTCGTCAATTGCGTGAAGATCGCCAAGCCGATCGGCAACGACACCGGTGCCAACCCCGCCGATGCAAAAAGCTGTTTCGGCACCCAGCTCGATCCCTTCGCGCTGAAGATCAACAAGACCGGTCCCGATAGCTGCCCGCCGGGCTCGCTGTGCACCTTCACGCTCAGCCTGTTCAACCCCGGCCCCATCGATCACAACGCGCCGGTCACCTTCACCGACGGCCTCTCGGGCGCATCGTCGATGGACATCACGTCTATCGATCCGCCGCTGCCGTGCGCGACGCAACCGACCAGCATTCCGTTCTCGTGCACCACGCCGGGGCCGTTCCCGCTGCCCTTCTCGGAGCCGCCGGAGCCGCCCAAGGAATTCAAGATTACGGTGCGCATCCCCGAGGGCGTGGAAACCTTCACCAACTGCGCCCTTATCGTGTCCGGCTCCGGAGCGCCGAGGAGCGAAGGCGGCGCCGGGCCGCAGGCTTCCTCCTGCCATCCCGTCAAGGTCGCCGAGCCGGAGAAGAAGCCCGAATGCAAGGGCGGCATGATCCTGCTCGATGAGGGCACGTGCGCGTGCCCGGCGGGCACCAAGTGGAATGGCCGCATCTGCGACGGCACCGGCGGCACCAACACCACGTCCCCCAACGACGTATGCCCGCGCGAGCGCCCCAACGGGACGTTCCCCAACTGCTGCCCATCCGGCACGCGCTTCGATGACGGCGTCTGCCGCCCCAACGTCGTCGTCACGCCGCCGCCACCCAGGTGCCCGACCGGGATGATCGGCGACTACCCGAACTGCTGCCCGCGCGGCATGCGCTTCGACAACGGCGTCTGCCGCCCGCCGGTTGTTGTCGAGCCTCCGCCACCGCGGAAATGCCCCACGGGCATGATCGGCGATTACCCGAACTGCTGTCCGCGCGGCATGCGCTTCGACGATGGCAAGTGTCGCCCGCGCGTCGTCGAGCCGCCGAAGACATGTCCCACTGGCATGGTGGGCGACTATCCCAATTGCTGTCCGCGCAGCATGCGCTTCGTGGACGGCGTCTGCCGCCCGCGTGACGAGGACAAGACCGAGGAAAAATGTCCGCGTAGCCGGCCGGTCGGCACGCCGCCCAACTGCTGCCCGCGTGGCACCACGTTCGAGCGCGGCGCTTGCCGCCCGCCGCCGGTCGTCGTCGACCCGCCGCCGAGATGCCCCACCGGTACCGTCGGGGATTACCCGAACTGCTGTCCGCGCGGCTCCAAGTTCGAGAACGGCAAGTGCCGCTCGCGCGATGAGGGCAAGACCGAGGAAAAATGTCCCCGTAGCCGCCCCGTCGGCGAGCCGCCAAACTGCTGCCCGCGCGGCACCAAGTTCGAGAACGGCGCCTGCCGTGAGCCGCAGAAGTGCCCGATCGGCACCATCGGCACCTACCCGAACTGTAAGTGCCCGCTCGGCATGACGGGGACGCCGCCCACCTGCTGCCCGCCAGGCACGCGCTACCTCGACGGCAGGTGTCAGCGGCCGAAGCCGACGCCCGTGCCCACGCCGAACCCGCCCCCGGATCCCGCGCCGCCGCCCAAGCGCGAATGCACCGATGGCAAGATCGGCCGCTACCCGCGGTGCCATTGCCCGGCGAACATGAGGTTTATTGCCGGTCGCTGCCGGATCGCGCCCAAGCCGACGCCGGCGCCCGTGCCGACGCCAACAAACCCTGGTCCGGCGCCGAAAAAGGTCTGCCCGCCGGGGCTTAGGGGACCGAACTGCGACGAGATCATCGTGAATTGATTGTCCCCGGGGGCGGGGCGGTGCCGCTTGCTGCCGCACCGCCCTTAACTTTTTCCGCCCCTGTTTCCCGCGGAACTGCCGCGCTCCGTGATCTCCCGCAAATTGGGGACATCAAACAGACGGAGCACACCGATGACCCTCACAACGCGCCTCGGCCCTGCCGCCCTCTTCGCCCTCGTATCCATCCTCGCCGCCGCCCCTGCTAACGCCGTCGAGAACACGAAACTCAACCCCGACCCGCAGCTCTGCGAGGCCTTCCTTCGCGACCTGAAGACCTGGCGCGCCCAGGCCGTTTCGATCGGTTGCAAGATCCCGGCCACCAACGAAGTGGTCGCCGCGGCCGATACCACGGAATTCCCGCCGGTCGTCACCAACGAGCCGGCCCCCTCGACCACCGAGTTCCCCCCGGTCGTCACCGAAACCGAGAAGACCGAGCCCGCGCCGAGCTTCCCGCCGGTGGAGCAGGCCAGCAACGAGCCCGCCCCGGCGAGCTTCCCTCCGGTCGAAACCGGTTCGACCTCGGGCTCTGGCAGCAGCTCCAGCAGCGGTTCTGGCGGCGGCTCCAGCAGCTTCCCGCCGGTCGAGGAGAGCACTGCCGGAATGGAAGAAAGCTTCGAGGAAGATCAGCCGATCCGCGCGGCGATCAAGGAGAAGCTCCTGACCATCAAGGAAGAGGTCAAGGAGGAAGTTAAGGCCCGCATCCGCGACGCCATCGTCCTGAAGTCCGAAGAGGTCAAGGCTCGTATCCGCGACGAGCTCGCCATCAAGTCTGAGGAGGTCAAGGAGCGCGTGAAGGAGAAGATCAAGCGCAAGCTCGAGGACGTGATCTCTCACCACAAGAACAACGACGATAACGCTCCGACCCTGCGCCGCAAAGCCAAGGATGCCGTCAAGCGGTTGATCAGCGAGCACCGCCATAACGGTGGCGGTGGCCTGATGAACAAGCTCGCCCAGCTTCGCCGCCGCTAAGTACGCCGAATAGAATTCAATCGACGGATAGGCGCCCCTCGTGGGCGCCTATTTCGTCTGCTGGGGTGCTCGACCGCTGCTTAGTCGTGAGCCTGTCGCTCGAGCCCGGCCGAAGCAGCATGACGCGCCGCATCCTCGATGACCGCCGCGACCTCTTTGGGATGCGATTGATAGACGGAGTGGCTCGCACCCGCGATCGTTGTCGTCGTGCTGTTCGCGCGCTCGTAATACCAGCGCTCGAGCTCCGGACTGATGATCTGATCGTCACCGGCGACGATGGCCCAGCTCGGCTTCGACTTCCATGCAGGTCGGGTGCGAACAGCTTAGGGAACAGCGCCGGATCGAGATAGGTGAAGCCGTCCGGCGTTTTCTTGATCGCGCCCGCCGTCTTTCCCAATACGCTCGGCGTCTTCTTGCCGAGCGCACCCTCGTCCTCCCCGACGTCGGGAGCATGCGCCGCGACGTAGACCAGCCCGGCGACCTTCGGATGCACGCCCGCCTCGGTGATCACCGATCCACCGTAGCTATGGCCGACGAGGATGGCCGGCCCGTCCTGTAGATCGAGCGTCCGCTTCGTCGCCGCCACGTCGTTGGCGAACGACGTCTCCGGCTCCTGCACAATCGAAACCTTGAAACCGTCCCTGGTGAGAATGTCGTAGACTGGCTTCCAGCCGCTACCGTCGACCCAGGCGCCGTGCACCAGCACGATGTTCTTGATCGGCGCTGCCGCCTGCGCAGTGACGGCGAACACCGTCAGTCCAAGTACCGCCGACGCCGACCCGACAATTGTTGCCAAGCTCCGCTGCATGACAATCTCCTCTCTGAAATACGATTGCTCCCTGAGACCGCGAAGATCGGTCAACCGGTCCCGCGTCGTAAGCCGGAGAGAATGGAATGCGGTGTTGCCCCCGTACTAAAAATCGGTGCGGTAAATATCGAACCGTTTGACCCGATGCCTCGGATTATACCGACCCACCCGGCAGCCTTGCTTGCTGGGCGCAACCGCGGCCTCACACCTGCCGCGCCTGGTGTGCGACCGCGATCCGCGCCTGCCGCTTCTTGAGCCAGACGACGACGCCGGTCGCCGACAGGATGGCGACGACGAGCCCCATGACCGACAGGAGAATCCTTCCGGGCAGTCCGGCGATGCGGCCGGAGTGCAGCGGGAACTGCAGCTGCATGAATACGTCAGCCGCGGTACCTTCCCACGGCACGCGCCCGCCCACGTTGGCGCCGTTCACGCCATCGACGAACAGCATCCGTGCGCCCATGCCGCCGGTGCCATGATCGTTGCCGGGCTCGAAGAACGAAACTGCATAGATGCCGTATTGCGGCCCGTAGTAGACGCTGCCGGCAGGCTCGGCCCAGCCGAGCCGTGAAGCTTCCGCCTTTGCCGTATCGATCGCTTGGGAAAACGAGACGGTGGGTACGATCGGCTTGTTCAGCGCCGTCGGCGCCCGGTCATCGAACGCGTCCGGCGTCAGCGATGAGATCGTGTTTAGGATCGGCCGCACCACCTCATTGCCGAGGTTCATCGACACCGACGTGAACGCGATGATGAACAGCATCAGCCACAGCCAGAGGCCGAACGCGCGGTGCACATCGAGGTTTATCCGATAGGCACTGCCGCTCCACTTGATCTGCCACGCGGGCTTCCAGCGCTGCCACCAGGTCCGTCGTCCCGCACCGGCCGGTGCGTCGTCGAGCACCGCGTCGCTGACCGCGGCACCGGCGGAGACATTGCGGCGCACGCGCTGCGGCAGCGTCAGGTAGAAGCCGACGAAGCAATCGAACAGCCACACGATGCCGACGATGCCCATGAACCAAAGACCCCAACGATCGAAGTTGTTGAAGTCCGGGATGTGCATCGAATAGTGCAGCTTGTAGAGGAACGGCAGCAGGTCCTCGGTGTTGAGCGAGATGCGGCCCCAGAAGCGTGTGCCGACGACCTCGCCCGTCGAGGGTTCCACGAACGCCTGATTGTAATCGATGAGGTAGAGCTCGCCCGTTGCCGGATCGACGCGAGCGTCGACACCGAGCTGCGCCGTGTGACCGGGTTCATACGAAAGCGGGAAGAAGGTGACTTGCGCCTTAGGGTTGGCCGCCTGGACCTTTTCAACCAGCTCCAGCGGAGGCAGCGGCTTGACGTTCGGATCAGCGACGCGCGCATCGAAGAGATGCGGATTGAGCCACTCGTCGAGTTCGTGATCCCACGAGATGACGGCACCCGTCACGCCCGCGATGAACAGGAACACTGCGATGAATAGACCGGCCCACCGGTGGATCAGAACGAATAGGCTGCGCATCGGCTCGCGACGTTGCCCCTGAACGCGGCACATTGTTGACCGCAGTTATCCATTCAGGCCGGATCGCAACCCCGGAATCGTCTCCTGCCACAGCTCGCCGCGGCAGGAGACCTTATTGCGGCCATCAGTATTTGTAGGTGAGCCCGGTGATGATCGTGCGCGCTTGGCCAATGAAGCAGTCGCCGCGCTGGAGGCACGTCGTATAAACTTCCTTGTCGCCGAGGTTCTGGCCGCTGATCTGCCAGCGCCAATGCTCCTCTTCGTAAGCGACCATGGCGTCGAACAGCGTGACGCCTGGAACCCTTACCTGCTCGAGCACATCAGCAGACGTACCGGTGTAGCGCGCGCCGGCTCCGACGGACCAGCCCTTGAGGTAAGGGTCGTCGAACTCCCAGACACCCCAAAGAGACGCCGTGTGCTTCGGGATCGACTCGACCTGATTGCCCGCCGCCGAGACGAGCACGTAGACGGGATTGGACGGGTCGCTGCAGTCCGCGCACACGACGGCGGTCATACTGTCGTCGTAGCGTGCGTCGGTATACGCGTAGCCACCCGCGACCTTGAGATTCTTGGTGATCTGACCTGTGATCTCAAACTCGAAGCCCCGGGTTGCAACCGCGCCGATCTGAGTTTGGCTGAAGATCGAAAACGGGTCGGGAACCAGCCTGTTGCTTTCATCCATGTCGTAGATGGCAGCATTGATAGCGAAATTCGCGCCCACCGGCTGATACTTGAACCCGACCTCATACGTGCGGCCCTGCTTGGGATCGAACGGATTGCCGTTGCGGTCAACATCCGAGACGGCAGCGAACGATTCTGCGTAGCTGAAGTATGGCGTCAGGCCGAAGCTGAATTCGTACATCAGGCCGGCGCGGTAAGAGATCGCTTCATCCTTCTTCGATATTGCGTTCGTGCCGGCGCCCGTGACGGTGTTTTCGACCCAGTCCTTACGCGCGCCCAGCACCGCGAGCCAATTCCCCAACCGCATCTGGTCCTGAACGTAAAGGCCAGTCTGCTGCAGTGTTTGGTCCGTGTGCGTGCACAGTGGCATGCTGGACACCACTTGGTAGTCGTTCGGGTCCAGGCTACCGCACGGTGAGGTGGCGTACAGGTCTCCTGGTTGGCCATAGACCGGGTGATAGACGTTGAACGGATTGCTGTAGCTGCCGAATCCCGAATTCAGCTGCATGTCGTAGTTGGTGTAGTCGACGCCGCCGAGCACCTTGTGGCGCAGGTCTCCAGTCGAGAACTTTGCCTCCAGGTTGGTGTCCTGGTTGAATGTCTTCGTGTTAGCCAGCGAGACCCATCGGTAGCGATAGATCGTTTGCTCGGTCGCGTCGGCGTAGCCAGACGAGCCGATCGCATCATAATCGTTGTCGACGTCGGCATAGCGCGAAGCATGGTTCAGCTTGAGCCAGGGGCTGAACTTGTGCTCGACGAGCAGCGTGCCGGAAGCCACATCGGTATCATAATGGTCTCCCGGCTCGCCGACGAAGCGGTCTTGCGAAATGCGCTGACCGTTGACGTTGGGATAGATGGTGCCGACGTGCGGCAAGAACTGCGAGATGGTTCCGGCACGATCCTGACGGAAGTGCCCAAGAGCGGTGATCGTTGTGTTGCTGTCCGGGCGGAATGTGATCGCCGGCGCGATGGCGAGGCGATCATCGTCGACATAGTCGACCTGCGTTTCGGCGTCGCGGGCTAGACCCGTCAGGCGATATGACCAGCGCTTGTCGGAAGTGATGGGCCCGGTCATGTCGAACTTCACCTGCTTGAAGTCGAAGGTGCCGTATTCGACGGTGATTTCGCCGCCCTGCTCCGTCTGCGGACGCTTCGAGACCGCGTTGACGATGCCGCCGACGTCCGCCTGCCCGTAGAGCACGGAGGCAGGCCCCCGCAGTACCTCGAGCCGCTCCATGAAATAGGGATCGACGCGGTAGTTGTTGACGTAATAGCCGAACGTGCGGCGCATGCCGTCTAAGTACTCGGTCGCCTCGGTACCGCGGATCATGCCGCCGTCGGTGCGGCCATCGTTGCCGTAGGTGTCGGCGACCACGCCGGGCACATAGCGCAGAACCTCCTGCGCAGTCTGGGCACCCATGTCGCGGATTTGCTCGGCGCCGACCACGGACACTGACTGCGGAATTTCGTTCAGGGGCGTATCGGTCTTGCTGCCCGTCGCCGTGTTCTTGGCGGAGTAGTTTTGCACCGGCCCGTAGGCAGTCTTGTCGCTGGCGCTGGAGTTGCCCGGGCCGGTCGGTTTCGGTTGCGGCGCCGCCGGTGCGGGCGACGGCTGCTGCACAGCGACGCTCGTCGTGGACTTCTTTTTCTTCGCGCTGGCCTTGGGCTTCGACTTGGCTTCCTTGGTCTCGACGACGACCGGCGGCAGGGAAGTAGCGGCTGCCGGCGGCGTAGGTGCCTGCGTCTCCTGAGCGGAGACAGATAGAGCCATGCTGCAAGCAGCAAGCAACGCAAAGAAACGCAAGAACATACCAACTCCGTACGCAAACTGACTGAGTCACTCGCGCGGCGACGCCGGGGGCAATGCGCAAGTGAGCAGCCGGAATTTGTATACGTGGCACGTATAGAATAAAGCCGGAACTGTGCTCAATTCGACGTTGCCGTAGGAGGTGTGCCTGCACGGCTACACCCGCATCGCCCGCGGTCGATCATTCGGATGCGCGAAGCGTTGCGTAGAAACCACCAGCTTAACAATCTGATTTGACGGCAGATTGGGGACGATGCCGCTGACGCCGGCGCAGATCAGTCTGCCGACGCCCAAATGCCTCGGTGACGGCAGCCTCACTGGATGCTAAATGCGATTCCTTTAGAGCGGCGATTGCGACCGCTCCGATCCAGTCCAATCGGTTGCATTGGTGTGGTGTCCGACGATCTGTCGTCGGATATGGACCTTCACAGGCGATACAAGAATTTGCTCCGGGGCCTAAGATGTCCAAGGTGGCACTCGACTACGCATTACCTTTCGTCGCCGGTTGTGCCGTCGCCCTCGGGGGCGTTGCTGTCTGGAATTTCTTCGGCCCAATCGCACTGGGTGGAATGCTTTGGCTGATGGGGGTTGCAGGTTTGGCGCTCGCCGCCGCCGCGGCCCTGATTTTCTATCCGGACCAGGTCGCCCGGCTGACCGGAATAACCTGGCAACCGCCAAGCGAGATCGCCCCGCGATACAGCGCGGGCGCGACGAAGCTGCTGCTGGGAGAGCCGGCCGAGGTCAACGCGGTCCGTGATGAGCTCGAGCGGCAGCTTGGCAAGCTGATCGTCCTCATCGCCGGACAGCTCCAGGATTCCAAGGATCACGTCGACTCTCTGAGGGATACCAATGACCACTTGGCCTCGGTGTCGACCGTCGCCGAAATCCGCGAAGTGGTCCGCTCGCTGATCGCGAAGAACCAGACCAACGAGCGCCAGACCCGCGTTCTCGAAGGCCGCCTTAAGGTGGCCCAGGATCAGACGTCGAGCCTGCGCAAGCGTTTGAGCCAAGCCGAAAAGCTCGCGGCGCTGGATCCGCTGACCGCGGTCGCCAATCGCCGCCGCTTCGAGCAATTCATATCTTCCGAGATCGAGAGATCACACGCCTCCGGCACGCCCCTGTGCCTCATCATGGCCGACATCGATCACTTCAAGAGAGTGAACGACAAGCACGGCCATTCTGCCGGCGACAGGGTCCTCAAGGCATTCGCCGATCTGCTGACGAAGAGCGTGCGCGGAGGAGACCTCGTTGCGCGATACGGCGGCGAGGAGTTCGCGGTCGTTCTGCCCCAGACGCCCATGGGCGATGCGTTCCGAATTGCCGAACGCATACGGCGCACGTTCGAGACCAACGGCGGCCCCGATGAAATCATCGTCGCCGAGCTCGGCCGGCTGACCGCATCGTTCGGCGTCGCCGAGATACGCGATGGCGAGCCGCCGAGCGCGCTCATTCAGCGTGCCGACCAGATGCTGTACGAGGCCAAGGATAAGGGCCGTAACACGACCATGATCTGGAGTTCGTCCTCGGCGCTTCCCGATAGCCTCTAGCGTCGCGCGGGCTGCTGGGCGGCGCCAAAGCGCGACAGGTACCGCTCGCACAGCGCAACGGTACCCTGCGTGTAAGCGGCACCCATCGACCGCGCCAGATCCGTCTCCGCGTGCGAGCCGATCCAGGCGACGAGCAGGATGCGCCTCAGCATCACGAAGGTATCGATCTCCGCCTCTGCGGCCTCATCGAGCACCCCGATCCGCCGGTAGCCGCGCACCCAGGCCTTGATCAGCTCCGGCACCTCGGGCTTTTCTTCGAAGAAGGAGACGGTGGTCGCGCAATCATACAGATACCAGGAGTAGCCGCAGTCATCGAAGTCGATGACCTTCACGTCGCCGCCGTCGACCAGCAGGTTGGCGAGGCGCATGTCGCCGTGGATCAGATGAAACGCGTCCGGCCCCTTGCCGATCCGCGCCAGCCGCTGCTCGATGACGCCGACGGCTTCCGCGATAGGCGCGGCGATGTCCGGCGTCATGCCGATACCGTCGCGCCAACGACCCCAGTGCGGTGTATTCCCCAACGAGGTCGCAAAGTCCCACGTATGGCGCTCGAACCACTCCGGCCGCTGCCAAGACCGCACCTGCGCATGCATCCGCGCCGCGGTCTCTCCGAGTTGCTCGTATCCGGAAATGTTGTCCGCCGCGGGCTCGCTTCCGCTCTCCCATTTGAACAGCGCCACGTTGCGCGGCCGCTCCAGTCCATCGGCTGCAAGCGTCTGGATCAGATCGCCGTCGTTGCCGCATATCGGCTTCGGCACGTCGGCGGCACCGCTCCCGCTCAGCGCCCCGAGCCACGCCAGCTCCGAGGCGATCGCCGTGCGCGAATGATATCCGTCCCGGTGCACGCGCAAGGCCCATCGCGCGCCGCTGACGGGATCATCGACGCGATAAGTCACGTTCTCGGAGATGTTGAAGAGGCTCGCGACGGCCGTCTCCGGAATCGGATAGCGCCGTACCGCACGCGCGGCCAGAGCGTCGAGCGCGTCCTGAGCAGTTTGCAGTTGCGGCCCGTCGGTTCGGGTCACCCCGGAAACTCCATTCACATCTTGGTTGAGCGTATCGGCGACCCGGTTCCTAACGGCGACCGCCCGAGGAGGCAAGTGCGCGGAACCGACCATCTCCGGGACGAATTGTCGTGGCATCGGCTGGGCAACGGCATGTAAGAACACCGAGCCGACCACATGCCCGATTCCGACTTCGCAGCGGGCAATAGGACTCACGGGGACGTTAAGATGAAGCAGGCGCTGGCCCTCTACCACTTGGCGTTCGAAGACCTCGGCTCCTTCGCCCCCGTGCTCCGCGAGGAAGGCTATGAGGTCGTCTATCGCAGCGCCGTGCACGATCTGCCGACCATCGACGCCAAAGCCGCCGATCTGCTCGTGATCTGCGGCGGCCCCATCGGCGTTTACGAGGAGGAAGCCCACCCTTTCATCAAGGACGAGAAGCGCATCATCGCCGAGCGCCTCGCCGCCGGCCGCCCGACGCTCGGCATCT
>CALRVN010000015.1:0-19281 GCA_943371625.1 Hyphomicrobium sp. CS1GBMeth3 | reverse complement strand
GCCAGCCGCACGAACTCGTTCCTCTGCTCCATGATCGACACCTCTTGCCAAGGCATGGACGGCCCCTCGTGTTGCCAAGTCCATGCAATGATGACGTGTCGGCCATGTCCCCGAACACCCGTCGGTGATCTGTCCGGGCTGAACACTTGTCCCCGGTATGACAATTCAAGCGAACTCAAACCGCCAGATTGCCCGTGATCGCCAGCAGCGCATTGCTGCCGCCGTGCGTGAGATCCGGTCCCACCGGCTCGCCGTGTCCGTCCATCGCACGGATGGCACCGTCGCTCGCGCCCGACACCATATTGTTGGCGAGCAGGCACGCGCCCGCCCCAGGGTCCGACGAAACGAGAATGCCGACCTTCGACGCCCGCACCAAGTTACCCGTCGCCACCACCTCGCGCATGTAAGGCCCCCACCCGATGACGATGCCCGCCGTCGGCGCCTTCTCGACGACGTTGCCCGTCACCGCCGTATCCGCTTCGACCGTGATTCCGTGCCCGCGCTTGTCGACCGGCTCGTGCTCGCGCCGGAACAGGTTGCGCACGAGGTTGCCCTGCACCAGCGCTAGCCGCCCGCCGTCGTTGAAGTTCGTCACCGTGATGCCCGTCGCCGCCGTGTCGACGACGTTGTTCGCGATCAGCGCCCCCTCGAAACCGAACTCGGCATAGATCGCGACCTCGCCGAGCCGCGCGCACGAGTTGCCGACGATCTGGATGTCGGAAGCCGCATTGCCGCGCACCGCGGTGAACGCGCAGTCCGTGATGCGATTTCCGGACACCAGCACGCTGCCCGCGCGAAAGACGCTGACGCCGTTGCCGTTCTGCCCGCTGCCGCCGCCGTCCGCACGGATGCGCACGATGCGATTGCCGGAGACGATGCTGCCGTCCTCGCCCGCTTCCGAGCGCCAGACCTGGATACCGGCATTGCCGCAATCGGCGATGTCGTTGTGAGAGATCTCGAGTCCCGTCGCGTCGGTGCTGAGGATGGCCGCTTGCATCATGTTGTTGATCGCGCAGTCGCTCACGCTGCCCGCGCAACCGGTGAGCGAGATCCCATTGCCAGGGCCGCGCGTGATGGCGAGCCGTGTCAGCCTGAGCTGCCGCACGTTGCGCAGCACGATCAGACCTTCCGCGTCGATCGGCAGGTACGCGCCGTGGAGCGCGATACCCTCGATGGCGATGTCGTTCGCGTTCTCGGCGGTGATGAAGCTGCCCCCGCCAAAGTATTCGAGCGTCGTCGCACCACTGGCCCCGATGAGCCGCGTGCCCGCGCGGAGCTGCAGCGGTCCGGTGCGGAAGCGGCCGGCCGGCAACACCAGCGGGTCGCCCTTGGCTGCCGCCGCGTCGATGGCCTGCTGCAGGGCCGGTGCCTGGTCGACTGCACTGTTGGGCACGAGCCCTGGATCGACCGGCGCTGAACGCGATCGTGCCGCAGCGGGACGCGGGCCTGCAGCTGCGCCAACGGCAACGCCCGCCGCAACGCCGGCGGTCAGCATGCTTCGACGATTGAGCGTCATATCGTGAGCCTCAGAGCTACCTTTGGCCCATAGCTAAGCAAGCCGGGGGCCAACGGCAGGCGAGCCGCCCGCGCATGGTTAAGGGATCGTTTCTTTATCCAGGCACGCGGCGATGATTTCGATGCCGCCGGCCAGCGCGTCGTCCCACGAAAGCGCGCATTGTCCCTCTCCGACGTCGTCCGTCGCCAGCCCCACGGGGAGATGCACGAAGCCCGTCAGGCACGGCGTCGGCATCGACTGCGCGCGCGTCAGCGAATGATAGAGCAGGGCGTTGCACAGGTATGAGCCGGCGCTTTCCGATGTCGCGCATGGAAGGCCTGCACGCTCGAGCCGCGCGATGATGCGCTCTGCTGGGAACGATGACGCGAGTGTCTCGGGTCCGGCGGCGATGAGTTCCAACGCGCTGGGGAAAGCACCGGTGGCATCGCTGCGCGCATCGCAAACGTTGCGCCCGACGAGCTCGATCTGGAAGCCGCTGGCGCGCCGGGTGACGCCGAAGTGCAGCGCGAGCACCGGGTTCGTCCGCGCTAGGAGCTGCTGCACGAGCTCGGGCGCGCGCTGCCATTCGACGGGCAGCACGTCATCGACGACGTCGTACTCGGGAAAACGTTCGCGTGCCGCCGCTGCAAGCTGCGGGATCAGTGCAGCCGTGGCGTTGTCGGCAACGCCCGGGAACGCACCGAAGCCAGTCAGCAGAATTGTTGGTCGCGATGCCAAGCAACCTCGCTCCGTAGACGCAACTCACCCTGTCATCCCGGAAGCGACGAGCGGGAGCGAGGCGCTATCCGGGACCCAGCACAAAAAGCGGCGGAGCCTCTATATAGCGTACTCCGCGATTTTCTCCTGGTTCCCGGGTCTCGCTCGCGATGCTCGCTTCGCCCGGGATGACAGACGCTTGCGCCGCCTAACCCCTGACGCCGGCCAGCGCCATTATCTCGTCCACCGCCAGCGTCGGCAACAGCCGGCCCGCCCGCACGTCTTCCTCCAGCCCCGGCAGCCGCGCTGCAACCTGTGGGTTCGAATTGATGCTCGCCATGATGCGGTCGTTCAGCATGTCGCGCATCCACGCCACCGCCTGACGCTGCCGCCGCTCGGCGAACTCGCCCGATGCCGTGACCGCCGTGCGATGCGCGAGGATGTTCTCCCACAGCTTGTCGAGGCTGTTGTTCGAGATGCCCGAGATCGTGATCACCGGCGGCGACCACGTCGCCGACTGCGGATGCAGAATTTGCAACGCCCCGCGGTACTCGGCAGCCGCCCGCTGGGCGCGCGTGACGTTGTCGCCGTCGGCTTTGTTGATGGCGATCATGTCGGCGATCTCGATGATGCCCTTCTTGATGCCTTGCAGGTCGTCGCCGCCACCCGCCAGCAGCAGCACAAGGAAGAAATCGACCATGTCGGCGACGGCGATCTCCGACTGCCCGACGCCGACAGTCTCGACGATGATCACGTCGAAGCCGGCTGCCTCGCACAGCGCCATCGTCTCGCGCGTCTTGCGCGTGACGCCGCCGAGCGTGCCAGACGTCGGCGAGGGCCGGATAAATGCCTTCGGCTCCTGCGACAGCCGGCTCATGCGCGTCTTGTCGCCGAGGATCGATCCACCCGTGCGCCGCGACGTTGGATCGACTGCCAGCACCGCCACTTTGTGTCCGAGCGCGGCGAGGTTCATGCCGAGCTGATCGATGGTGGTCGACTTGCCGACGCCCGGTACGCCCGTGATGCCGAGCCGCAGCGCACCGCCCGTCGCCGGAAGCAGCGCCTGCAAAAGCTGTTGTGATCGCGACTGATGCTCGGGTTTGGTGCTTTCGACGAGCGTGATCGCCCGCGCCAGCATCGCCCGGTCGCCCGAGCGCACCCCGGCGATGAGGTCGTCGATCGTCGGTCCTGCGGCGGCGGTAACGGTAGCAGTCTGCATCGAGCGCGGTTTCCTCGAATCCACCAGACCCGTTGATAGTTGGAGAAAATCTGTTCCTGCAAGCGTGTCATGCCGCCGCCGGCCCAGTCCAGGCCCCCGCGCCACTGTCACATCTGTTCCACGCGGGACAAACATCTGTATTGCAGCGGCACTAAGCTTGTTGTCGAAAGACTGCTCAGCGCCCTAAGGGAGCCATAGCGGCGGCGTACAGGGGCGCCTGAATTGCCGCCTTTAACGGGGATTGCTTCCAGTGTCGGCACGCCAGCCTATTGTTGCAGCGAGCTTTTTCCTGCTCCTCGCCATTTTTTCCGTCGCCACGCGCGATGTTGCCGGCGCCCAGGAGCGCTGGCCGCCATGGCAAAGTTATACCGAAGCCGAAGAGGCGGCCCGCCAGAAGGCCCTGAGGCGTAAGGCGGGCCCGGCCAATAACCAGGCCGTGCTCAAGCGCCAGGTGATGCAACTCCAGAGCGCGGGCAAATATGCCCAGGCGCTTCCGCTGGCGCAGCGGCTGCTGAGCATGGCCGAGAAGAAGGGACCGGACAGCATCGAGGTCGCAGACGCGCTCGACACCCTGGCCGGACTTTATGAGGCGCAGAGCAAGTTCGCCGACGCCGAGCCGCTGCTGAAGCGCTCGCTCGCTATCCGTGAAAAGGCGCAAGGCCAGCCAGGCGTCACTGCGACGCGTGATCGCCTCGCGACGACCTACGACAAGTTGGGCAAGGCCGACGACGCAAAGGCCGTCCGCGACGTGGCCGCCGCGCCTGCCGCACCTTCGATCCTCGACGAGAAGAGTGGAGGCGGCGGGCCTGGCGGCGAACTGAAGCCGGCCCCGAGCGTCACGATCGGCAAATCCGTCGAAGCCAATGGCCGCGCGATGCAGGAGCAGGCCGAGGAGAAGTTCTCGATTCCCTCTGCCGACGCCCCTAAGGGCGGCGAGGCTCCGCCGGCCCAAGCCGAGGCTCCGCCTCCGCCCGCTAAGGTCGCGCCCGAACCGGAACCGAAGGCCGTTGAGGCTGCGCCCGAGCCGCAGCTCGAGACAGAACGCCAAGCCGAGAAGTCTGAGCCCGCGCTTGAACCCAAGGCCGCCGAGGCTGCGCCCGAGCCCGACCTGCAACCCGGGGCCGGTGCGGACGAGCCTTTCTCCATTCCTCCCGCCGATGCCCCCGCCGGTGGCGCCGCGCCCCCGCCTCCTGCCGCCGCCTCGCCCCTGCAAAACGAAGCTCCTGCCGGTGGTGCCGCCCCGCCTGCCGCCGAGGATAAAGCGGCCGAGCCGCTGAAGCCCAAGTTCGCCGCCCCCCGCGGAATGCTGCAACGGCGGGGCTCTCCCTATGTGATCGAAGTCCCGGAAGGGGCTGGCAACGCACAGGGCGCGCCACCGCCGGCGCCATCTCCCGGCATCGTCGCCGAACCCGAAATCCCCGACGGCCGCGCCGCCGCGGCCCCGCCTCCGCCTCCCCCCGCCGCCAGCCCTGATTGGCAGCTCGTGCCGGTATATTGGGGCACCGACCGCGCTGTGCAGCCGAACGCGCAGCGCCTGGCCTTCGGCTCCGATCGCGCCCGCAAGCTCCAGCTCGGCATGGCGCAGATCACCGTGCCGAAGACGCACGAGGTGCCGAATGTCGAGCGGCCGTGGGTCGTGAAGATCCCGTACTTCGACGTGACGCTCTACGCCCAGACCGAGGACCCCAAGCAGCACTTCACCGTCAAGGAGATCAAGGCCCTGACCAAGGAGGAGCTGCTCGCCCAGGTGAAGGAGCGTCTCAAGACGTCGACGCTGTTCAAGGACCAGGCGCTCGTCTTCGTGCACGGCTACAACACGTCGTTCGACAACGCGCTCTATCGCACCGCGCAGATCGCCTACGACCTCGACTTCGACGGCGCGCCGTTCCTATACAGCTGGCCGTCAGGCGGCGCCGTTGCCAGTTACACCTACGACCGCGAAAGCGCTCAGGCCTCCGAGCCATACCTGAAGCAGTTCCTCGAGATGGTGGTGAAGGAGACCGGGGCCAAGCAGGTGAGCATCATCGCGCATTCGATGGGCAACCAGCCGGTGATGGACGTGCTTCGCGATATGCGCAACGCGGCACCCGAAGGCGTCGAGATCAGCCAGGTGATCCTCGCCGCCCCCGACGTCGACGCGGATACCTTCACGAACCTGGCCTCCACCATCAAGGGCCTCGCCAAGAACGTCACGCTCTACGTCGCCGCCAACGACCGCGCCCTGATCGTGTCGCGCAACTTCTGGGGCAGCTATCGCGCCGGCGACGTACCGCCGGCCGGCCCGCTGGTCCTGCCCGGCATCGACACCGTCGACGTCACCGCCGCCTCGACCGACGTCTTCGCCATCAACCACTCGGGCTACGCTTCCAACAGCGTGCTCCTCACGGACATCGGCGAGCTGATGCGCACCGGGCTGCGACCTCCGGAGATGCGCATTCTCAAACCGGGCAAGGTCACGGCCAGTTCCGGTGATTATTGGCGCTACGTGCCCGCGCCCCAGTAGCGGGCGCGGCGCCTCCCACGGGCTCCCGCGGCGGCGAAGGAATAATTTACCACGTGCTGCGACAGTCCCAGATGGTCGGCCGTTCCGCCGGCCGTCAGGGGCAAGCCCGGTATCCCCGGGCCGCGATGTGTCTATGCGTTGGCAGCGGCTATCCATTTCCGAATGCATCAAATCCGGCAACTGGCGCACGGCGGCTTTCCGCCTCGTGCCTTCGATCGGTGTGACGATGAGTCTGCTCGTGGTCGCCGCGCTGCTGGTGCTCGTTCCGCCGGCCGACCCGGCTGAGGCGGACGAGATCGTGGCCGGTGGCAGTGCGACGAGGGCCGCCGACACATTTGAAGGCATGCCCGCTACCAACCCGCGAGTTAAGTCGCTGCTGGCTGCACATCCCGGCGACTTCGTCACCATCTGCGTCGCCGGATGTGGCAAGCCGACAATCGTGCAGATGCTGCCCAAACCTCTCGAAAGCCGCGTCGGTGCCATGCGCACGACGGCCGCAGGCGGTCCGGCGCAGCCCGCCTATGAGAAAGCCGACCGCGACGCTGTGTTGTGCGTTGCCGGATGCGGCGCCCACAACAAGGTCGTGCAGCGGCTGCCCGGCCTTCCTGCAGCGCCAAAAGCTGTCCCGAAGCCGAAGGACCCCCTCCGCAACGAGCCGCTCGACCGCTAAGCCCTCTCCGGACCAGACAGCCCCCGTCGTTGCCGCTCTCCTGCATCATCGACCTTGCCGTTACGTCCCGCGTCGGCCAAAAGAGCGGCCCTGATGCAGTGAAAGGCGACGGCACGGCTATGGGCGTTGCGCAGCCGATAAATTTCGAGGCTCTGGAAGGTCAGGCCCGCACCCTGCTGTCCGTCTTTATTGCGGCCGGCTATGAGGCTGTTGCGCCCGAGATCATCCAGCCTGCGGGTGTGTTCCTAGACGTCGTCGGCGAGGCCCTGCGCGGCCGCACCTACGTCTTCACCGACCTCAACGGCGAGGAGCTGTGCCTGCGGCCGGACCTCACCGTGCCGACCTGCCGACTCTACCTGCAGCGTTACCCGGCCGCCGACCGCGAAGCCTTCTACAGCTACAACGGCCCGGCATTCCGCTTTCAGCCGGCCAGCGCCGACGCCTCTCACCCGCGCCAGTTCCGCCAGTCGGGCATCGAGGCCTTTGGCGACAAGGACGCCGGGGAGGCCGACGCGCGCACGCTGGTGCTGATGCTGCGCGGCCTGCAGCAGGCGGGTCTTTCCAGTTGGAAGCTGCGCATCGGCGACGTCGGCCTCTTCGATGCCCTGCTCGGCATCGCCGATATGCCCGACCGCTGGCGCCGCCGCCTGCGCCACCAGTTCTGGCGCCCCGAGGCCTTCCGCGCCGAGCTGAAGCGTCTGTCGAGCGGACCTGCGCGCTCAACGGCCGGCGTTCCTCGGGCACTTCTCGAAGCGCTCGACCCCGACGACCTGGCCGGCGCTGAAGTGCTCGTGGCCGAGTATCTCGAAACGGCGGGCACAGAGCTCATAGGCGTGCGCTCGGCCGCCGAGATCGCCGAGGGCCTGCTCGCTATTGCCGCCGACTCCGAGGCCCCGCCGCTCAAGCCCGAGGCCGCCGAGCTGATCGACGCTTACGTGCGGGTGCGCGCACCGGCCGCCGACGCTTCGGCCGAGCTGCGCCGTCTTGCCGGCAAGGCGAGCGACGGGCTCGCGGTTGCGATCGAAGCCTACGAGCGCCGCTGCAAGCTGCTCGCCGAAAGCGGTGTCGACATGCGTGGGATGGACTTCTCCGCCGAGTTCGGGCGCAGCGTCGGTTACTACACCGGCTTCGTCTTCGAGGTGATTTCCGATGTTCTCGGGCCGTCCAGCCCTGTAGCCGGTGGCGGCCGCTACGATGGGCTCATGAAGGCGGTCGGCGCGCCGCGCGACGTTCCTGCCGTCGGCGGCGCCGTCCACACCGAACGATTGCTCACGGTCGTGCGCGGTGGTCGCCGATGAACAAGCGCCTCACATTCGCGGTTCCCTCCAAGGGTCGCCTTATGGAGCAGACCGCCGACTTCCTCGGCACCGCCGGGCTGAAGCTCAAGAAGGTGGGACACGACCGCGGCTATCGCGGCGAGGTCGAAGGCATCGACGGGATCGACGTCGCCTTCATCTCCGCGTCCGAGATCGTGTCGGCGCTGAACAACGGCCGCGCGCACATCGGCGTCACTGGCGAGGATCTGATCCGCGAGAACATCGTCAATGCCGACGCGCGCGTCACGCTGCTGAAGCCGTTGGGCTTCGGTCGCGCCGATGTCGTCGTCGCCGTGCCCAACTGCTGGGTGGATGTTCGCGTGGTTGCCGATCTGGAAGCCGCAGCCGTCGCCTTCCGCCGCGAGCACGGTCGCCCGTTCCGCGTCGCGACCAAGTATTTGAACCTTGCTCGCCGCTTTCTCTCCGGGAAGGGCATTGCCGACTACCGCATTGTTGAGAGCCTCGGCGCCACCGAGGGAACGCCTGCTGCCGGCACGGCCGACCTCATCGTCGACATCACCACGACCGGCGCGACGCTCGCCGCGAACGGCCTGCGGGTTCTGGACGATGGCGTGATCCTGCGCTCTGAGGCCAATCTCGTCGCATCGCAGATCGCGCCATGGGAGCCTGAAACGAAAAAGGCGCGCGATGATCTTCTCGCGCGCCTCGGTATCAAAGGCTGAAGCTGGCTCACTTGTCATCCCGGGCGAAGCGAGCGTCATGGCGAAGCCATGCGGCGCATGGACCGCGAGCGAGACCCGGGATCCAGCGCCAAGAGTGCCGAAGGCACAGTAGAGTCTTCGACGCTCCTTACGCTGGGTCCCGGATAGCGGCTTGCTTTACGCTCGCCGCTTCCGGGATGACAGAGAGCTAATTCCGATCCGGCCGCACGAAGGCATCGACGCGCATGCCGGGAAGCAGCGGCACCTTGCCTTCGAGGTTGATCGTCATCTCCAGCACCTCGATGTCCGACGGGCGGCGCGGACCGCGCGCCGAGATGCGCGGCGTGGCCATCGTCGGAGCAAGATCGGTCACGGTGCCTTCGAAATCGCGCCCTGGATAGTTGATAGAGCGCACGAATGCTTTTTGCCCGATCTTGATCTTGGCAACGTCGCCGTCGTCGACCTCGGCCTTCACGCGCAGCACCGCCATGTCGCCGACAACCGCGAGCGGCTGATCCGGGGAAGGCGCCACGATCTCGCCGGTCTTGGCGTTGACCTGCAGCACGGTGCCGGCACGCGGTGAGCGGATGCGCGACTTGTCGAGTTGCGAGGCCGCGAGCGCCACGTTTGCACGCGCCGCGGTCAGGGCCGATTCGAACTGGTTCGGTGCCGGAAGGTTGGCCTTCGCCTGAGCGACGGCATAGTTCAGTCGCTCGCGCTCCACACGCTCCTGCGCCTTGGCGAGACGGCGGCGTGCGTCTGCAAGCTGCTGGTCGGTGGTTTCGCCGCGACGCTTGCCCGCCAGGGCCGCATCGAGTTCGAAGCGGGCGCCGATCACTTCGCGTTCAGCGGAGAAGACGTTATCCTCGCCGCGCGTCGCATCCTCGCGACCGCTCGTCGAAGTTTCCCCGTCGCGCTGACGTTTGCGCAGTCCGGCCTCGGCCTCGGCGGCGGCAAGACGTGCGCGTGCTTCCTCGTCATCGAGACGGATCAGCAGCTCGCCTTCCTCGACCTTGTCGTTGACCTTCACCGTCACGTCGGCAACCTGACCCAGAATGGCGGCGCCGATGTTGACCTCGCCCGAGACCGGTTCGACACGCCCAGGCGCTGCAGCAACCCATTGCGGTCCCGATTTGACTTCGCTCTTCGAAGTCTTCGGCTCGCCCGACAAGTACGTGCTGTCGCTCAGCCAGTAGCCGAGGAAAGCGGCCCCGGCGAGGGCGGCAACGATACCAATAGCTTTAAGCATGTCGTCTGATCCTGAAGCGGCGGCCGAGAGACTTCGGCGGCGTCGTGGGGTTGTCCTCTTCCGGCTTCGCCGCGGGTGCGGCGCTGGCGGGCGGGGTATGGGCTTCGTGAGCGTCGTGACTGCTGCCGTAGGTCGGATTGGGATCTTTCTTCGGCCGCTCGTCGCTGTGAATTCTTCCGTCCTCGATACGCACGATGCGGTCTGCATAAGGCAGTGTCCGGTGGTCGTGTGTAACGGCGAGAACAGCTCGGTTGGGATCTTTCGCCACCTCGGCAAGAAGCGCCATTACCGCGCGTCCGTTCTCTGCGTCGAGTGCAGCCGTCGGCTCGTCGGCGAGGATCACCGACGGCGCGCCTGCGAGCGCACGCGCCAGTGCAACACGCTGCTTCTCGCCGCCCGACAGCTTTGCCGGGTAGGCGTTGGCGCGATGCCCGAGGCCGACCGCCTTCAGTGCGTTGAGCGCATGCGTCGGCGGATCGACAACCGGGCGCGAGCGCACGTCGAGTGCGAGCATCACGTTCTCGCGCGCCGTCATGGTCGGGAACAGGTTGTAGCCCTGGAACACGAAGCCGACGTGACGGCGACGGATCTTCGCGAGCCCCTCGGCGTCTTGGCCATGCGTCGAGTTATCGGCCACCGTGAGAGTCCCTTCGGTGGGCGACAGGATGCAGCCCAGGATCGACAGCAGCGTGGTCTTGCCGCTGCCCGACGGACCCATCAGCAGCGTCAGCTCGCCCGAGTAGAGCTCGAGATCGATGCCCTTGAGCGGCTTCACCTCGAAGGCGCCCGAGCCGAATACCTTGGTGATGCCCTTAGCTTTGAGCAGCACCTTGCGGTTCTTGACGTCGGTCATCGGCTGAAGACTCCTGCGGGATCGATGCGAGTGACTTTGAAGATCGCGGACACGGCGGCAATGGCGCACATGCCGATCGTCAAGGCGAAGAGAAGTAGTGCCAGGCCCGGCGTCATCACGATGAACAACGTCGAGTCCTTCGACGCCTGGATGACCAGCAACGATAGGATCATGCCGATGCCGTAGCCGACGACGGCGCTAAGCATCGCCTGGATCAGGATCACCTTGTGGATGTATCCCGCCGAGGCCCCGAGCGCGCGCAACGTCGCGAACTCGTTGAGATGGTCCTTGGTGCTCGAATAGAGCGTCTGCGCCACGATGACGACGCCGACGATCATGCCGAGTGCGGCACCTGCGATGAGCGCCGAGCCGGCGCCCGTCTGGAACAGCCAGTAGTCGACGCTGCGGTTGCGGAATTCCTGCTGCGTCAGGATCTCGCGATCCGGCAGCCGGTCGACCAGCGTCTGCCGCACCGTTTCGATATCTGCATCGTCGGCGACTGTGACGAGCGTGTAGGACGACTGATTGGCGCCCGCATCGATCAGCATGCGTGCTTGCTGCAACGACGTGAAGATATAGGGCAGCGTCGTGAACGAGCGGATGCCGTGCGTGACCGCAGCGATGCGCACGCGCACGCCGTTGATTTCCGCCGTATCGCCATTCTTCTCGACGCCGAGGTCGTTGAAGTAGGTGTCGTCGGCCGCCACCGTGAACGGCGCGTCGAGATCGCCGATGCTTCCCGCGTTGAGGTTCCACGGCTTCAGCGAGCCTTCCTGATGATCCGAGCCGACCATCAGCACCGCGGTGGTCCCGCCCTTCGGCTTGCGCCATGCGGCGAACCCGACGACGAGCTCCTCCGATCCGGCGACGCCCTTGGCTGAGAGCACCGAGTACTTCTCGTGCCCCATGAGCAGTGAAGGATCGTCGAAGCTCTTGGTGCCGAGCGGCACGACCCACAGGTCGCCCTTCGACTGGTCGAGCATGGCTGCGATCATCCGCTCCGAGCCGATGTAGAGGCCGCACTGCACGGCGACGAGAACGACGGAGAAGACGATGCCCGTGAGCGTGACGATGAGGCTCAACCGGTCGTGGAAGAGATTTCGGTACGCAAGCTTGCCCGCCATCCTGACGGTCTTCGGCTTGCCCTGCGGATCATCGGCCGCGAGAGATATGGTATCTGCGTGCGCCTGCATTTGAGGTCCCCTGCGCCCGGCGCAATAGATGCGGGCGTTTATGGCGGTCTTTGGAATAGGCCCGGCGGATGCCGGAAGAATTCGTTTGGCCGCGAGCCGTTTAAGGGCCCGCGGCCGCTTTGACGTCGCTACCTCATTCGCACGGCACTGTGAGCGTCATGCCGACGGATGGGAAGAACTTCTTGCAGTCAAGCTTGCTGGCTGCCTGGGCAGTCTTCGGCTTGGCCGGCTCTACCGGCTGGGTAGCCGTCGAGACCTTGGCCGGCTCTACCACCGGTAGTTCGCCTTCCTTAACCGTGACCGGCTCGATGACTGCCGTTTCCAGCGTTGCCGTGCTGATCGAAGAGCTCTCACTCTCGGCAATCACCTCCGGTTCGATCACGGGAGCGGCGGCGACAGCCTCCGGTTTCTTGGTCGTGGACTTCGCGACCTTCTTCGGCTCGGACGTTCTCTTGCGCTTGGCGACCTGAACCGGCTCCTTCTTCTTGTGCCGGGCGACATAGCGCTTGCGGTGATAGTGGCGCCCGCTGTGGTAGTTGCCGCCGTGCGCGGTAAACGCCGGCAGCGGGCCGCCGAAGCCGAGCCGGATCTTGAACCCAGCCTGCGCGGCCGAGGCGAACATGGTCGCTGCCGCGATGAGCGCGACGATGATGACGACCGGTGACTTGTTCATTGCTTTCCTCCAAGGGATGCAAAGTTGTTTTCGCTCGATGAGCATCCGCTGTTGCGGCCTCATCTTGCGTGCATCATCGGGGCGTGCGGCGTTCACCGCTGTTCCTGCAGTGACAACGAAAGAAGATTCTCAGACACGCCTTGAAAAGCGCGGTCCCGGGCTCAGTCGCAGGGCACCGACAGCGTCATGCCGACCGACGGGAAGAAGGTCTTGCAGCCCACCTCGCGCTTACGCCCCGACGTGTCGTCCTCGGCTATCTGCGTCGTCTCCGAGGCGATCGACGAGTTCTCGCTGGCGACGCTCTTCGGTGCCGCCTTTTTCTGCTCTGACGCGGGCGACTGCTGCTCTGGCTGCGGCTCGGCCACGCGTTTTACGCTTGGCGCCTGGCGCACAGCGGGAGGCTGGGATTCCTTGACGCGTGCAGTGCGTTTGTCTCTTTGCGGCTCGCGCTGGGGCATCCGCTCGCTGCGGCGGTCGTCGCGAACGTAGCCCTCCTCTACCGCCTCCTCGCGTGCATACGCGCGCTCAGACGCACGCTCTTCCGCGGCCTCGTGCACCTCGTAGGCGCAATCTTCGTCGCAGTAGGCACGCGCGTCGGGAGCGCCCAGCAGAGTTAGCAGGATCGTGGCTGCAGCACCCACGGCCGGAAGTTTGATCATCGAAGTCCCCAGCGGAGAAAATTGCATCGCTGGCTTGATCATGAACGGTGGCTGAACGCCGCGCTGTTCCGACCGTTACATCCGCACGAGAGGGAGGAGAGTCGCTGGTCCAAAAAGAAAAGGTCCCGGCCGTTGACCGGGACCTTTTGCAAAAATCCGAATGGTCGCTGTATCGACTTACTCGCAGGGAACCGAGAGCGTCATGCCCACCGACGGGAAGAACTTCTTGCAGTCGGCGGCCTTCGGCGCCTGGCTGACTGTCTCAATCGGTGTCGCAGCTTCGGCCTTCTTCACCGCCGGCTCTGCCTTCACGACCGGCTCTGCCACTGATGTCAGGGCGATTGAGGAGTTCTCGGGCTGATCGGCAAGTTCTGCCGAACCGGTGATCACTTCTGGTGCGGCTTCTCCTTCGGCACCGGCAATGCTGCTGGTCTCGTTGGCGGCGGTCTCAGCGACAGGCTCCTCGGAGGCCGGTGCCTCTTTGGCGACTTCCGTCTTCTCGGACTTCTTCTTGCTGGAGCGTGCGGGGGCCTCGTCGCGATCGCGCCGGGCAGACCGCGCCTTCTTACGCGGCTGATATTCCCGCGCTTCGCTGCCGCCGTTGTTGCTCATGGCCCCGAGGGCGCCGAGTGCAAGGCCGCCAACACCAATGCCAACACCGACCCTCATCCCCGCCTGGGCGGTCGAAAACGTTGCTGAAATAGCCACGATAAGCGCGGTGGCGAGGGCGAGCAGCTTGGTCATGATTTTCTCCGTCGGGTCGAGGTCCAGCCCGTTTGGGCGTCCATCGCCGGACAATCGCAATAGTCGCATCATGCCGCGGTTTCCGGCGGAACAGGACTGCAATCTTCGCCGCAGCTGCCTGTGAAGGCCGTTGACCCTTAGGGCGTAGACGCAGAATATATAGGCACACCAAGACATTAGGCGACGGCGAAGTGACCCCGAATATTTTCGGTCATCCACAGCAGCGCGGGCCGCCCGGCCCCGGACGGTGTGTTCCACGCGCATCTCGACGCCTGCACGAGACATCGAATTTCTGGTGCAGGGGGGCCATTTAGCCTGCTACGATGTGCTGCCGGTCGAGCCCGTCTCGGCGGCTACCGCACGGGGCGGTTGCAAAGATTGCCTAAGATGCCGTAACGCTGATCAACCACAGGCCAAGATCCGGATTCGCATGCGCCTCAACAAATCTACGAGCCACGCTGTTCGCATTCTGATCGATTGCGCGACCGCGGAAGGTAAGCTGATCAAGGTCGCCGACATCGCCAAGCGCCTCGATATCACGCAGCAAAACGCCTTTAAGATCGTGCACCTGCTCTCCAAGGCGGGCTTCCTGTCGTCCGTCCGTGGACGCCACGGCGGCGTTCGTCTTGCCCGCGCGGCCTCCCAGATCCGTATCGGCGACGTGGTTCGCTCGATCGAGACCCTCGGCCGCGATGACGCAGAGGATACCGGTCGCGGCAGCCTGCATCAGATTGTGGACGACGCCCTCGACGCCTTCATCAGCGTCCTCGACCAGCACACACTGGAAGATATGGCCGCCGGGGCAGCCCTCGGGGCAGCCGGTCGGGACTCGGGCGGTCGGTCCGGAAAAGGCGGCTCGCGCGCTGCCGCAGGCCGCAATCGCCGTGGCACCCAGCAGTCGGCGCCCCTGCGCCCACTTGGTTAATACAACCCGATCACGCCGGATCACGTCTGATCGCCGTTAAGTGCGGCGTATCAGCGCTTGACGTTCGCCCGTCATCCCTTCAAAAGTTGAAATGTCGTTTCCATATTTAACGCACGCGCAGTCCTAGAGAAAATGCGCGTCAGGGATACCGGCGATGATCGTTTGTTCGTGCACTGTAATTACTGATCGCGACATCGAGGGTGCGCTGCTCGAAATCTTGAGCGCGCCCGACGCGCCGATTCCTACACCGGGCATCGTCTATCGCCATCTCTCCAAGCGCATGAACTGCTGCAGCTGCGCGCCGCTCGCCGTCGAGACGATCTACAACAAGGTCGACGAGTTGGAGAAGAAGGGCCTCATCTCTCCGACGCTCAGCGCAACGACGCGCTCCAAGCTTCTCGCGTTCACGACGCGCCGCACTGAGCCGCGTTCGATGACGAACAGCGCTGCTCAGAAGCCGAACGACGACGAAGACGTTCGCAACATCGCCTGAGCGCCGCGCTCACGCACGCAGGACATTCCGCAAAAGCTGAGTTGAGCGATCGGACAATGCAACGTGTCCGTCGCGACGTCGCACGCTCATGCACACGCACTATCGTTTGCAAAATGCTGAGCCGACAGATCGGACAATCGAAAGAGTCTGGCGCAACATCGCGTAAGCGCGCGCAGCTCACACAACGCATGTTGCAAATGCTGACTCGTGCGATCGGACAATGCGAAGATTCCGTTCGCAAATTTCGCGACCCCGGCTTTTTACACTGGAATGATTCTTACTAACCAACCAATATCGCCCCGCATCCTCTCGGCGAGGATCGCGTTCGCTGAGTGACGGCGCCATGCGCCTTCGTCTGGCTCAGTACCCAACCAAACTCACGTTGAGGCACAGAGGGCGGCCATGAAAGGCAATAAGGAAGTTATCGACGCGTTGAACTTCGCGCTGAAGCTCGAGCTCGGCGCAGTCAACCAATACTGGCTGCACTACCGCCGCCTTGACGACTGGGGCTACACCAAGATCGCCCGCAAGGAGCGCGAGGAATCGATCGAGGAGATGCGCCACGCCGACAAGATCATCACCCGCATCATCTTCCTTGAGGGCTTCCCAAAGATGCAGGAGATTGCCCCGCTGATGATCGGCGAGAACCTGAAAGAGGTTCTCGAGTGCGACCTGAAGGGCGAGTACATCGCCCAGGAGTTCTACGCCAAGTCGCGTGAGCTGTGCCGGCAGCACAAGGACTACGTGTCCATGGACCTTTTCGAGGAGCTGCTGAAGGACGAGGAAGGCCACATCGACTTCATCGAGACGCAGCTCGATCTCTTGAAGAACATCGGCATCCAGAACTACGGCCAGCTCCAGGCCGATTCAGCCGACAAGGTCGAAGGCCACGCCGACTGATCTTCCCCCTCTCCCCGCTTGCGGGGAGAGGGTCGGGGTGAGGGGCAGCAGCAAACTCCTGCGCCAGCTTCTACTCCAATGAATTCCTAACCGCCTCTGCGATCTGCCTCGAGCGACTGGAAGTGTCCGCGCTCCTGCAGCCACAACATCAGCATCAGTGCCGGAATGGCGGTGAGCGAGGTGCCAATGAAGAACCACGTCCACCCGAACGCCGCCGCTGCAAATCCGGTCCCCGCCGAGAACAGCGTGCGCCCCGTCGAGGCCAGCGCTGTCAGCAGCGCGTACTGCGTCGCCGTGTGCAGCGGATTGCGGCACAGCGCCGACAGGTAGGCGACAAAGATCACCGTGCCGATGGCGCCCGCGAAGTTCTCCACCACGATGGCGATGGTCAGCGCCTCCACGCTCGGCGTCTGATAGCCGAGCCATACGAAGGCCAAGTTCGAGAACATTTGCAGGAAGGCGCCGACCCACAGCGCTCTTGTCAGCGGCAGAGCCACCGCTACGGCGCCGCCCACGAAACCGCCGATCAGCAGCGCGAAAAGCCCCACGACTTTGACGACCGCCGCGTAGGTCGCCATGCCATAGCCGAGCGACAGCACAAAAGGTGCCGTCATGGTGCCGGCCAGCGCGTCGCATAGTTTGTACAGCACCACGAACAGCAGGATTCCGATCGCCGCGTCGCGCGCAAGAAACGCCGTGAAGGCGCCCTTGGCGGTCTCGTAAAGGCGCGCCACCGGGCTGCCCTCCGCCGGCTTCTCTTCCAGATCGCTTTTCGGCTCCTTGGCAACGACGGCGGCAAAGAGGCCGACGAGTACCAGCATCGCTGCCGCGGCATAGGCCATCGGCCATATGGCCTCTTTGCTAAGACCCTCGGCTTCCAGCCAGGCGGCAAAGCCGATGACGCCCGCGCCCGACGCGAGCATGCCGATGCGATACGCCGCGACGTAGCCGGCGACGCCTGCGGCCTGCTCCTCCGTCGGTAGCGCCTGGATACGATAGGCGTCGACGACGATGTCCTGCGTCGCCGACGCGAACGCGACGATGAGCGCCCCGAGCCCGATCATCCACGGCGCGTTGACGGGATCGCGCGTGCCGAGGAACAGGATCGCCGCCATCAACACCAGCTGCGAAGCGATGAGCCAGGCGCGCCGGCGCCCGAACCGCTCCTGCAGGTAAGGGACGCGCCAGGCATCGACCACCGGCGCCCAGATGAACTTTAGTGTGTACGGCAGGCCGGCGAGCGTCAGCAGCCCGATGGTGCCGAGGTCGACCCCGCTTTTGAACATCCACACGCGCAGCGTCTCGCCCGACAGCGCCAGCGGCAAGCCGGAGGAAAACCCGAGCAGCATGACGACGAGCACGCCCGGCCGGAGGTAGACGGTAAGCGCCTCGAGATACGATGGTTTCTCGCGCGGCTCGCTCTGCGTCGGGACGCTCATGCGGGATTAGGCTCCGGTAGGATCAGGAGAAGGGTCTTGCTACTAAGCTCAGGCGCTTGTGTCGATTCCTGGCTGCAAACAGTGAGCAAATAACGACGGGGGAGGGACGTCTTGGGACGCTTTGTACTCGCCATCGACCAGGGGACCACGTCCTCCCGCGCGCTCCTGTTCGATGACAAGTGCCGCCTAGCCGGCACGTCGCAGCAGGAATTTACTCAGCATTTTCCGCGCTCCGGCTGGGTGGAGCATGACCCAGAGGAGATCTGGTCGAGCGTGCTGCAGACGGCACGCGACGCGGTTGCGAAGGCGGGTGGCCCCGAGAACATCGTTGCCATCGGCATCTCCAACCAGCGTGAAACGTCCGTGGTCTGGGAGCGCGACAGCGGGCGCCCCGTCTACAATGCCATCGTCTGGCAGGACCGCCGAACCGCCGACGCGTGCGAAACCCTTCGCGCCGGCGACAGCGAGCGGCTGGTTTCGCAACGAACCGGGCTACTGCTCGATCCCTATTTCTCGGCGACCAAGATCGCCTGGATCCTCGACAACGTCGCCGGCACCCGTGAGAGAGCCGAGCGCGGCGAGCTGCTGTTCGGCACCATCGATTGCTTCCTGCTCTGGCGCCTCACCGGCGGCCGTGTGCACGCGACCGACGTCACCAACGCTGCGCGCACCTGCCTGCTCGATATCCGTACCGGCGCCTGGGACGACGAACTGCTGCGCCTGTTCGGCATTCCGCGCGCCATGCTCCCCGACGTGCGCGACAACGCCGCCGACTTCGGCGACACCGACGCGAACATCTTCGGCGCACCCATCCCCGTGCGCGGCATGGCGGGCGATCAGCAGGCGGCGACCATCGGGCAGGCGTGCTTCGCGCCCGGCATGCTCAAGTCGACCTACGGCACCGGCTGCTTCGCTGTGCTGAATACTGGCGATGAATGCATCGCCTCGAAGAACCGCCTGCTCACGACCATCGCCTACCAGCTCGGCGGCAAGCGCACCTATGCGCTCGAAGGCTCGATCTTCATTGCCGGCGCCGCCGTGCAGTGGCTGCGCGATGGTTTGAAGGTCATCCCCGATGCCAAGAGCTCCGGCCCGATGGCCAGAAACGCCGACACCGAGCAGGAAGTCGTACTCGTTCCCGCCTTCGTGGGCCTCGGCGCGCCCTATTGGGATCCGGATTGCCGCGGCGCGCTCTACGGCCTCACGCGCAATACGGGGCCGAACGAGTTGGCGCGCGCGGCACTGCAGGCTGTGTGCTTCCAGACGTATGATCTGCTCACCGCCATGCGCGGCGACTGGCCGGCACGCAATGGGATGGTGTTGCGCGCCGACGGCGGCATGGCGGCGTGCGATTGGACCATGCAGCGTTTGGCCGACATCCTCGACGTGCCCGTCGACCGGCCGACCGTGCTGGAAACGACTGCACTAGGCGCTGCTTATCTCGCGGGATTGCAGGCCGGCTTTTACCCCGACCCGGTTGCCTTCGCCGATCTTTGGGCGCTCGATCGCCGCTTTGCGCCCGGCATGGCGCCGGACACGCGCTGCCGTCTCCTCGCCTCCTGGCACGATGC
>CALRVN010000014.1:0-19711 GCA_943371625.1 Hyphomicrobium sp. CS1GBMeth3 | reverse complement strand
GCAGTCAATCAGCGCCTTGGTGGCATCGGCGGTGGCGACGTTGCCGGCAACGACCTGAACGCGGTTCGACAGCTTCTTGATGCGCTTCACCGCTTCGAGCACGCGGCTCGAGTGGCCGTGCGCCGTATCGACGACGATGAGATCGCAGCCGGCCGCCATCAGCAGCTCGGTACGGTGGAAGCCGTCCTCGCCGACCGTCGTAGCGGCTGCGACGCGCAGCCTACCCTCGGCGTCCTTCGACGCGTGCGGGTGCTTCTGCGCCTTCTCGATGTCCTTGACCGTGATGAGGCCGATGCAGTGCTTGTCGTCGTCGACGACCAGCAGCTTTTCGATGCGGTGCTCGTGCAGGAGGCGCCTTGCCTCCTCCTGCGAGACCGACCGCTTCACCGTGATCAGCCGCTCCTTGGTCATCAGCTCGGAAACCGGCTGGTCCAAGTTGGTGGCAAAGCGCACGTCGCGATTGGTGAGAATGCCGACCAGACGCCCCTTGTCCGAGCTGCCTTTCGGCTTTTCGACCACCGGCACGCCGGAGATCGAATGCTCGGCCATCAGCGCCAGGGCCTCGCGCAGCGTCGCGCCCGGATGAATGGTCACCGGGTTGAGGACGATGCCGGACTCGAACTTCTTCACGATCGCCACCTGTCGCGCCTGCTCGTCAGGCTCGAGGTTGCGATGGATGACGCCGATGCCGCCTTCCTGCGCCATGGCAATGGCGAGCCGTGCCTCGGTGACGGTATCCATCGCCGAGGAAATCACGGGAATATTTAGGTGGATCGTGCGCGTGAGCTGAGTACCGACGTCGGCCTGGCTGGGCAGGATTTCGGAGGCAGCGGGCACTAGGAGGACGTCGTCGAAGGTCAACGCGACGTCGGAATCGATCTTGAGCGGGCCAGTTCTTGCGGCCATCGAGGGGGGTTCTCCTGGAGGGCTGGGCGACATTGTTCCGAGCCCAGCGGAAACGATGTCGGCAGCCCTATACCACCGGAGTCGTGGGGAGGGAAGCGAACTGCCCTGCGACGGGTTGGGCAGCAGTGGATGTTTGAGAAGACCTAGTAGCCTCCAGGAGCGCAAAAGCTCGCCGCTGAAATCTGAGGGAATCTCAACGTGCCGAGGTCGCGGCCGATCAGAAGGCGTCTGACGCCAGCGTGACAAACGCCTTGGGAGCCGGCGCACCTGCCCAATCCTCCATCGGGCCTCCCCTCCAGTTGGGATCGGGCGTCGTCGCCGCGATGGCGATGCTCGGAGCCGGCAGCGTCGGCGCGACCAAAGCATAGGCGAACAGCACCGCTACGCAGGCTGTGGATGCCGTCAGGGCAGCTAGGGAGATCATCAGGAGGCGCATGGGACTGGCTCACCAAGACATGAGGTTTGTCCTAGAAACTCGCTGTAACCGCGCCGGGTTCCGTACAGTTAATGTGATGTCTCAACTCGGCACGCCCCCGGAAATTGGCCTCCGGAGAGCCTGGAATCACGAGGCGAGGCCTCAACGAAGCCCCGCCCTGTATTCACATCGATACTGAACTGCGCTGCGACTTAAGAGGCACTCGTGGCCGGAGCCGCCGCAGCTTCCTTCGACTTGGCCCGTGCCGGCTCTTTGGCCTTCGGCTCAGCGGCTTCCTTGCCGCGCGCCTTCTTGTACTTGTCTTCCCACTCCGCCAGCTCCTGCTTGAGGTGCTTTGCGAAGCGCTTCGAGGCCTTGCGCAACTTGTCGGTGCCTGCGCCGTCCGCCTCACCAAGCGCAGCGACCAGCCTCTCGGCGTTCTCGATCGCGCGCAGCGTGTCGTGGCGCACCGCCTTGACGTACTCCTTCATTGAACTCTCCTGTTTCCGGGGAAAGGGAGCTTAGCGGCACGATCTGTCATAAACCATCGCCGTGCGCCGGGAATCGACCTCACGCAGCCAGCGAGATCTCGCCCTCCTCCTCGCCCTCCCAATAGGTAATGTGCGTCGCGCTGACCTTGAGCAGCACCAGGTCCGGCGTATCGACGCCCTTTTCGAACCAGGCGTCGAGGTCAGGCGTCCAGTGCTCCTTGAACGCGACCTTGTCCCGGATCACCGACGCCCGCGCCGCGACGGCGATGAACAGCCCGGCCCCGGCAAACAGGCCCGGCTCGACCGAAAAGGCGAGCGACACCTTGTTGTCGGCCTGGATGTCACTGACCATCCGCGTCGAGCCGTATGTGAAGAAGTAGCTGTCGCCGTCGTACTCGACGTCCGAATTGTTACTCATCGGACGGCTTGCAATCTCGCCACCCGCCGTCTTAGTTGACAGCATGGCGATGTCGATGTCGCGCATCCTTTGCGCGATTTCGGCCAGGGTTTTCTGTGTCATAGGCTTTTGTTCCTCCGGCAAGACTTCGGGGGCAAACGGAGCCGATGGCGCGAAGTTCCCCGGCATTGCCGATGGGATGGGCACGGGGATCGTTAAAATATGAGCGGACTGCTGGCACTACTCGACGACGTGGTGGCTCTCACCAAGCTCGCGGCCGCCTCGATCGACGACGCCGCCGCTCAGGCCGTGAAGGCCAGCGCCAAGGCGGCGGGCGTCGTGATCGACGACGCCGCTGTCACCCCGCGCTACGTCACCGGCCTCGCCGCCAGCCGCGAATTGCCCATCGTCGGCCGTATCGCTGCCGGCTCCCTGCGCAACAAGCTCCTCTTCCTCCTGCCCGCCGCGCTCCTGCTGAGCGCCTTCCTCCCCCAGGCCATCACGCCGCTCCTCATGCTCGGCGGCCTCTACCTCTCCTTCGAGGGGTACGAGAAAGTTCACCACATGATCGCTGGCGAGCAGCACGGCACCAAGGCCGCGAAAGTCGCCACCGAGCTCGGAGAAGGCGACAAGGCCCTCGAGGACGAGAAGGTCTCCGGCGCCATCCGCACCGACTTTATTCTCTCCGCCGAAATCATGGCCATCGCCCTGGCGACGATCGAGGCACCCGACCTCGTGACGCGTGCCGTCGTGCTGGCCGCCGTCGCTGTCTTCATTACTGTCGCCGTTTATGGCGTTGTCGCGCTGATCGTGAAGGCCGACGACATCGGCCTCCGTCTCGCGCAGCGCAATGGCGCCATCTCCGGCCCGATCGGCCGCGCACTCGTTCGCGGCATGCCGCCGTTTTTGGAAGTCCTGAGCTTCATCGGCATGATCGCCATGCTGTGGGTCGGCGGCGGCATCCTCGTACACGGCCTGGCCGAGTTCGGCTTCGCCGCCCCCGAGCACATCATCCACGGATTGTCCGAGGCCGTCCGTCCGCTCCCGCTCGGCGACATCTTGGCTTGGGTCGTAACCGCCGGCGCATCCGCTTTGGTCGGCCTCGTGGCCGGCGCCGTCACCGCAATCCTGGTGACGCTGGCACGCGCGCCGTTCCGCAAGGCCAAGGCCGAGCACTAAACGGAAGCTTCTAGAGGAAAGTCGCCGAGCGCTCCCGCAATCCTAACGGCGCTGCGGGTGGTCGACTGAAGCCGTATCGCCTTCCGGCGGGCACTTCATCTCGCGCGAGATCGGCGCCTCGTTGCACTCGGCCCCGAACCGCGCATTGCCGTCCTCGGTGATCGGCTGCAGCGTCGCCTTGCACACGAGGCTCTGCCCCGTCGGCGTATCCGCGCGCAGCTGCACGCTGCGGCCGACGGTCACCGGAAACCGGAAGACGCATGTTTCGCCCATCGGGCGCAGCAGCACCGTGACGGAGTTGTCTACGCGTGAGATCTGCTCGACCGAGAAGCTGTCACCGTCGCCGCCCCCGAGCGAAACAGCCTGCATCGGCTCGACGGAGAACGTCTCCATCGCATCGTCTGCCTGAGCACTTATGGATTGGATGGGCGCAAGAGTAACGACCGTCAGCGCAAGCACTGCCAAATGAAGTCGAACGAGACACGGATGCTGCATACCGTGAACCCCTCTCATGCTGTTTGCACTGTAGCTCGTTCGCATGACGGAGTCCTTAAGTTCCCTGCTTGTGCACCATTGAAAATCATCGAACAATCGAGGTGCCGATCAGCCTTGGTTAAGAGGCCCGCTGACCGCTGCATGTTCCGAGCGGAACACCCTCACGATTTGCCGCAGGCGAAGCGCGACCGGCGAGGCACACGAGATGGTCGACGTCACGTTCCCCTTCATCATCCTGCTCGGCGGACCGCTCGCCGCCCTCGTCACCGCGCTCGTTCGCGGCCACCAAGGCTGGCGCAAAGCCGCTGATATCCTCGCCGCGTCCATATGCGGACCACTCGCCGTGGCGATCTGGATGCGCGTCGTTCCGGGCCTCATCGGCACCAACCCGGAAACACAGATCAGCCCCGCATTATCGTTCCTGCTCGCCGATCTTCTCTGGTTCTCGCCGGTCTTCGGAGGCTTCATCGGCCTCGCAATCGTTGCCGCGGCTTTTCGCTTGGCCGGTGCCGCGCCGCGACACCCCGGAGACAACTGGGTCCGAAAGCTCGGGGACGGCGTGCGCATCGTCGGCTACGTCTACGCCATCATCGGGCTGGTCCTCGCCATCGCCCTCGTCGCCCTTGCCGCAGCCGTCGGCGAGACCCAAGTGGTGTCCGTGGCGTTGCTCTATGATGTCGTTGTGGGCGCGGTTGTCGTACTCCTCGGCTGGGTCATTGGCAGCTTCGCACCAAAACCGGCGTCACCAGCCAACCCATCCTGAGCAGCGAGATCCGATGTCAGCCTCCACGCTTCGCACCTTGGCAGCCCTGTTGGGACTGCTGACCCTGCTCGGCCCGGCGCGCAGTGACCCCTATCTGGCCGACTTCCCTTATCCGCACCCGGTACAGCGTTACGAATTCACCTCTCAGAGCCAGCAGCTCTGGATGTCCTACATGGACGTCGCCCCCGCCGACGCGGCGAACGCAAACGGACGCACGGTCGTGCTGCTGCACGGCAAGAACTTCTGCGGCGCCACGTGGGAAGACGTCATCGGCGCGCTTTCCACAGCCGGATACCGCGTAATCGTCCCCGACCAGGTCGGCTTCTGCAGCTCCGCCAAGCCGCGCGCCTACCAGTACAGCCTGCATCAGCTCGCCGCGAATACGCACGACCTGCTCGCCAAGCTCGGCGTCGCGAAGCCGATCATCATCGGCCACTCGATGGGCGGCATGCTCGCCATCCGCTACGCGCTCATGTACCCCGAGAGCACCGCCGCGCTTGTCCTCGTAAACCCCATCGGGCTCGAGGACTGGAAGGCCAAAGGCGTGCCGCTCACCACCGTCGACGAGCTTTACGCCGGCGAGAGGAAGACAACCGCCGAGAGCATCAAGAAATACCAGCAGACGGTCTACTACAGCGGCCAATGGAAGCCCGAGTACGACCGTTGGGTCGACATGCTCGCCTCCATGTATCTCGGCAAGGACGGCGACGTCGTCGCGTGGAGCCAGGCGCTCACCTCCGACATGGTCCTGTCGCAGCCGGTGATCTACGAGATCGACCAGCTCAAGGTGCCGACGGTGCTTCTGATCGGGCTCAAGGATACGACCGCCATCGGCCGCAACCGCGCGTCACCGGAAGCTGCAAAGGCGCTCGGCAACTACGCTGTCCTCGCACCCGAGGCCGCCGCCCGCATCAATGGTTCAACGCTGGTGACATTCCCCGAGTTGGGCCACTCGCCCCAGATCGAAGACCCGTCCCGCTTCAACACCGCTCTTCTGAAGTCCCTCGCCGACCTATCGCCGCCGCAGCCTTAAGGCAGAGCTTCTGTCATCCCGGAAGCCGCGAAAATTGTGAGCGGCTATCGGGGATCCAGCGCAAGGCGGGGCGGAGCCTCATTATTCGGAGCTGCGCACGCTTCTCCTGGATCCCGGGTCTCGCTCGTGCACTCGCTTCGCCCGGGATGACAGAGTTCGCGAGGCTCACTCGGGCCGAAAGCCCGTCGCGAGCACGTACAGCTCGGCCGAGTCTGATCGGCTCGCCGGCGGCTTGACGTGCTGCACCTTGGCGAAGCGCTTCTTCAGCATGTCGAGCAGCTCGCGCTCGGTGCCTCCCTGGAACACCTTGGCCAGGAACGTCCCGCCCGGCCGCAGCACATCGCATGCGAACGCGCCCGCAGCCTCGGCAAGACCCATGATACGCAGATGGTCGGTGCTAGTATGCCCCGTCGTCGGCGCCGCCATGTCGGAAAGCACTACGTCCGCGTGTCCGCCACGCATCAGAGACTTCAGCGTCTCCTCGGCCCCTTCGTCGGTGAAGTCGAGCTTCAGCGTCTCGACTCCCGGCAGCGCGTCCATGTCCAGATAGTCGATCGCGACCACCTGCCCCTTGCCGGAGACCGATTGCACACGCTCGGCAGCGATCTGGCTCCAGCCGCCCGGCGCCGCGCCTAGGTCGATGACGATCCCGCCCGGCTTCAAGAACTTATGCTTGTCGTCGATCTCGCTCAGCTTGTAGGCCGCGCGCGAGCGCATGCCGTCGCGCTTCGAGGCGGCGACGTATGGATCGTTGAGTTGTCGCTCGAGCCATCTCTGAGACGACGGCTTGTGCTTGCGCGCCGACTTGAGGCGCACGTTCATGTCCCGCTGTCCGCCGCCGGGGCCCCTCTGAGAACCCTTCGACGTTCCGCTGCGTTTCTGCGTCATCCTGTTTTTCT
Organism: Hyphomicrobium sp. CS1GBMeth3; assembly: GCA_943371625.1. GTDB lineage: Bacteria > Pseudomonadota > Alphaproteobacteria > Rhizobiales > Hyphomicrobiaceae > Hyphomicrobium_A. Next base: position 13,133 of record CALRVN010000014.1, on the reverse strand, counting down.
CAAACTGGCCGCCGACGTCGTCGGGCCGGGGCGAAGACGCCATCCTCTAACATCAGCGTCGTGAGGATGCCTTCGCGCAGTCCACGGTCGGCCACCCGCAGCCGCTCGCATGGCCACATGCGCAGGATGCCTTCGAGGATGGCACAGCCGGCCAGCACCAGATCGGCGCGATCACGTCCGATGCACGGCTCCGCGATGCGCTGCTCGTAGCTGCGGCCCAACAGATCTGCCGTCACGCCGCGCACGTCGTCGACGTTGAGCCAGCAGCCATCGACACGGTTGCGGTCGTACCGCTTCAACCCGAGTTGGATGCCGGCGACCGTGGTGACGGTGCCCGACGTACCCAGCATATGCATGCGGCGCCCGGCAACCCGCTCCGCCACGCCATGCCGCGCCTCGAAGTCGGCGAGCAGACGCTGCGTCTCAGCGACCATGCCTTCGAAGTCCTGCCCCGTCACGTGCCTGCCGCCGAACCGCTCCGCCAGCGTTACGACGCCGATTGGAAGCGACGTCCACGCAACGAGGCACTGCTGCGCATCGAGACGCCCCCCGGGGCGACGGTCGCGGTGGCGCCCCCGGCGCGTCAGATCGAGAAGGATCAGCTCGGAAGAGCCACCGCCGATGTCGAACACCAGCACGTAGTCGCAACTGGAATCGATCAGCGCCGCCGAACCCGATACGGCGAGACGCGCCTCCAGCTCACGTGTGAGGATCTCGATGTCCAGCCCGAGCTTGTCGCGTACGCGGGCGAGAAACTCCGGCCCGTTCTCGGCGACGCGGCAGGCCTCCGTTGCCACGAGCCGCGAACGGCGCACCTTGGCGCGGCCGAGCTTGCCCGCGCACACCTTCAGCGCATCGAGCGTGCGCGCCATCGCGGGCTCGGACAGGCGGCCGGTCTGGCTCACCCCTTCACCGAGACGAATGATCCGCGAGAACGCGTCGACGACGCGAAAGCCGCGCCGCGAGGGCCGCGCGAGCAGCAGGCGGCAGTTGTTGGTCCCCAGATCGAGCGCGCCGTATATGGCGTCGTCGCGCACGTCGCGTTCGGGCTGGCTCGCAAGCGACGAGCTTTCGCTGCCGCTGCCGGGCTGACCATTGGTGGATAGGTGAGCGGTTATCGCGGCGGCAAAGCCGTCGCTACTGGCGGTGGCCGCAGGCGCTTCGCTCGCGCCGCCCTCGTCGGGATAGCCCTGCACAGCTCAAATTCTCCAGCGCCTGGCATGCGGTTTCCCTCAAACGGAAGTAGAAAACCGCGTCATCAGGCGTCTTTTCTGGATGACACTTGACGCCACTGTAGCAGCAATCGCCCGCCCGTAAAGCGCAAGTCTTCGCGCCGTGCTATCCTCATGGGCCCGTAGCTGAAATAGACTTAACCTATGCTCCGCCTGATCCTTTTCATCGTTCTTGTTGCTGAAGCACTTAGCGCAGGCCCTGCGCTTTCCGCCTCCCTGAGCGACGCCGACCGTGCCCGCCTCCTCGCCGCCTATCCCCGGCAGCTGGACCGTATCGAAGGGGATAAGCTTTTCTGGCGCGACGGGACGAGCATGCCCCTGGACGACGGCAAGGGCGACAAGCCATTCGAGGAGTGGCTGGATACGCCCGACATCGCCGACATGTTCGCCATCCCCTATCCCGCCGGCGCCCCCGCTGCCCCCCCCGCCCTCAACGCCGATCCCGGACGCGCCCGCACGGCGTCGTTCTTCGACAAAGTCTATGGCGACTGCCGCAAAGGCGAGGTCGAGAAAAAACTTATCCGCGTCGATTGGATGCCCAAGCGCGGCAAGCAGCGCCTGCCGTTCAATGGAGCGAACGGTGCCGCCGCCGCCCTCGCCGCCGTCTCCCGCGACCTCGACGAGTTGCCGCCGTCGTTCGACGTGTACCTGCTGCCCTCGGCCGGCACCTATAACTGCCGCGTGATTGCCGGGACCAACCGCGTCTCGGCGCACGGCCACGGCATCGCGATCGATATCGCGCTGAAGCACGCCCGCTACTGGCGCGACGCCGCGTCCGGCCCGAATGGCGCCGTCGCCTTCAAGAACGAGATCCCGATGGACATCGTGCGCGTCTTCGAGCGTCACGGCTTCATCTGGGGCGGGCGCTGGTATCACTACGACACCATGCACTTCGAATACCGCCCCGAGCTGGTGGGCGTGACTCCACCCCCTACCGATACGCCCGCGGCCCCCTAACCGCTCCGCCACGCATGCTTTATCGAGCGACGGGTTGCGGCCGCTAAGGCCACCTGTTATATGGCGCCCCTCCAGCGGCGACCTTCGCCGTAGATCCCGGCATTGGGGGATCGTCTAATGGTAGGACTGCAGACTCTGACTCTGCCTGTCTAGGTTCGAATCCTAGTCCCCCAGCCAATCAAATCAATAACTTAGAATATCTCGAGATTCGGTCTCCCGCTTACCAGATCGGCAGCGGGTGCGTGCAGACGGAAATACCTATTCTCGCACGTGGACCAGTATCTCGATTTCCACCGGCGCATCGAAAGCGAGTCCCGCCACGCTCACGACCGCACGTGCGTGCGAGCCGCTCTCCTGTCCGAACACCTCGACCAACAGATCGGAAGCGCCGTTGACCACCCAAGGGCCCTGGTTGTAACCGAGCACGGCGTTGACGTAGCCGTTCACCTTGACGATGCGACCAACCCTGTCGAGATCGCCCAGGACTAGCTTGATCCACGCCAGGTGGTTGATCGCGCACTGTCTGGCGGACTGGTACGCCTGCTCCAGCGTGATGTTCTCTCCCACGCGGCCGGGCGTCGGAATGACGTCGCGGTCCTCCGCGTCGACGATGGTCCCGAGCGTGCCCGACATCCACAACAGATTGCCCAACTGAACTCCCGGGACGAAATTCGCTGGTACGCGCCGCGGGCGCGGCAGCACTATGCCGAGCTCATGCAACCGATTTTCGACCGACATCTCTTCCCCCAATGCTGTTAGCGGCCGCCCGCCGCACCATCGCGCCGACGGTCGGCAAAGCCTGCCAGGCGTCCGTCCGCGCCGACCGCAATCGCCTTCACGGATCCGAAGTACGGCGTGTCGCCGGATGGCCGGTCCGCCTCGATTGAAGCTGCTTTGAGCTTCGCATCGACTTCGTTGGACAGCGCCTCTTCTAGGATGACCCGCCGGTCGATGTCGTACGACCAGCGAGGCGCTGCAATGGCGCTTGGCATCGCCATGCCGCGGTCGAGGTGATTGGTGATCGCCTGTACGAGCGTGACGGTCTGCCCTAGCGCTCCCGGCGAGCCCAGCACCATGCGCAACGCGCCATCCTCGAGCAACATCATGGGACTGAGCGTGTGAGCAGGACGCTTGCTTGGAGCCAGTCGGTTCGGCGAGGCCGGATCGAGACTGAACGCGCGCATGCGATTGTTGAGGAGTATTCCCGTGGCGGGATCGAGGACACCGCTGCCGAAGAGCGTGAAGATGCTCTCCACGAGGACCGCTGCGTTGCCATCGCTGTCGACAGCCATCGTTACGGCCGTTCCCGCGGGATGGCGCGTGGCGGCACCGACTGCGGGTGCGGGTTCAGTCGAGACAAGGAGCTGTTCGGGACTCGCCTCGAGTGCCGCGGGATCTGCGATAAAAGGCGCCGCGCGCTCAAAGGCGATCTCCGCCGCCTCGACGAGCAGCTTGATCCTCTTGGCTTCCGTCGCTCTTGCAAGATCGACACCGCTGGCGGCGATATGCTGGAGCTGCAGCAGGCCAAGAATACCAAACGAGTTCGGCGGAGCCGTCACCGCATCGTAGCCGCGGTAGGGTGTCGTGAGTGGCAGCGTCCAGTCCGCGGTGCAGCGCGCGAAGTCTTCGTCGTCGAGGAGTCCGCCATCACGCCGCAGACGCGCGACAAGCGAACGCGCGATTGGACCCTCGTAAAAAGCCCTCGCGCCATCCTCGGCCACCGCGCGCAGCGTATTGGCCATCTGAGGTTGGCGGAGGGTATCGCCGGCGGCCAGCGGGCGTCCTTCAGGCACAAGAAGTGCGGCAAGGTCGGGATCGGCCTCCACGAACCGCAGCTTGCTCTGTAGCGCCCTCGCCAGAACGCGCGAGATTGGTACGCCGCGCTCGGCAAGCCCTATTGCCGGCTCGAATAGCTGCCGCCACGCAACGCGGCCGAGGCGAGCATGCGCAAGCTCCCAGCCGCGCACCAACGCCGGGACGGTCACCGATCTTACACCGGCTTCGATTTCGCCCGACGTCAATGCGGAGGTGCGGGCGTCCCGCGGCGATCGCCCGCTGGCATTGAGACCATGCACGGTGCGGTCCGCCGCGTCGTAGAACAAACCGAAGGCATCGCCGCCCAGCGTCACCGCCTGGGGAAGAACCACGCACAACGCCGCCGCCGAGGCAATGACTGCGTCCGTGGCCGACCCACCCCGATCCAAGATCGTGAGGCCGGCTTCCACGGCCAGCGGGTGCCCCGCAACGACCATAGCGCTATTGCCGCTCGCCTCGCTGCCGATGCTCATGATGAACTCATTGCGAAGCACGTGACAGAACAACGAGCGTGCCTTGGTGCGGCTCGATCCGAACGAGATCGCCGCTTGTCAGCTCTCGCGTGATGTCCGTCTCGAACCGATCGAGCAGCGGGATCCCCGCGAACGCTGCGCCCTGCGCCATGATCGGGTTGGCGAAGTTCAACACGAGCGCGAGCGGTGCAATCTTGCGCGCTGACATCTCCCGCAGCATCCATGCGGTCGCGACTCCACCTTTTGCGGCGTTGAGCACCAACACCCGATCGACGTAGGACTGGGTGTATAGCGCATGGGTCGGTCGCGAGAACACTCCGCGGATGCGGTCGAGATCGTAGCGCGCGGAAAAGTTGTCACTGGCGGCGAGGGCGATCCCTTCGACGGTGTGCCCTATGCCGGGATGCGCGTTGAACTGAAGCCGGCTCAAGCGACGATCCTCCCGGCGACCGCGCTGTCGACGCACGTTGCCATCGTGCCGAGAACCGTCTCGTAGTCGTAGCCGCCGAGAATGTTGATGAGCTTGGCGCTGTTGGACATCAGCCGCCGCCAGCCATTTGCGGCCCCGATCTCGCGCGCGTGCATCTGGTAGAAACAAACGCCCTCGAGCAGCAATCCGCCGGCCCCGGTAATCTGCTCGGTGATGCCCATGCGATCGGCGGCGCTCTTGAGTTCCGGACTCGTCGTTGCAATCAGCGTCACGGCCGGGTGCACTCTGCGGCCGTCGAGAAGCCCTCCGAGTTGCTGCAGCTCGATGAGAGACAGCTGCGGGGCGGCAAACACCACGACATGCAGCGTATCGTCCGGTGCACTGTAGCGCTTGCGATAGGCCGCCAGCTCCGTAGCACCGATGCGGCGGATAGGAGAACCCGGATCGATGACATCGGCGAGCCGATCGGCCTCCGGCGTCACGCCGACCATATGGAATAGGGGCGTCGAGCCGTAGCTCGCGAGTGCGGCACCGAAGTGCTTGAGCTCATCCGAGGTCGGTGCTTCCGAAACCCCTTCAATAACCGGGACCTCGAAGTAGGAACGCATTTGCTGGCCAACGATCGCCCCCAGCGCGCCCCAGTCCGATAAATCGACTGGCCGGCGTTCGACGACAAACCGGGTCGATCCGCGCCGGACGGAGTCGAGATGGAATCCATAACGAGGAACGCGGCCCGTCAATGCCGCCGCGAGCGACGAAGGCCCGCCTTCGAAGTTGGTGCGCGCTCCGAGCACCGAGTTGGCGTAGACGCACGAGCCGGTGTCGCCGAATGCCAGATGCTCGCCCTTCACCGGCGGCATGATCGTCTGATAGTTGATGCACGTATCCGTCATCATCACGCCGAGCGCGCGCAACGCAGTGATGGTCCGCTGTTCCAACAAGACGAAGCTCTCATCCTGCCGGATCCGCTTATAGGCAGCAAAATCCGCCCCTCGCGGATCGGTGATGGTCGGGATGCGGACGCGCCGCTGCGCGGCGGACCCACTGGCGAGCCGCTCGAGAAACGCCACGCCCTCCTCGCCGAGCGCTTCGGTGTCGGCCATGATGTGCGACTGTGAGACTTTGACGAGATCAGCGGCATCGAAAAACCTGCCGACCTCCACGAGCTGCTGCATGGCCCACTGGCGGGCCGCACCTGCGGCACCGGCCAGCATCTCCTGCTCTTCGTCATCAAGCTTCGGCATCGTTACGGTTGGCACCTAACTGTCATTCGACGACGACCTCATCGCGCCTGCGTCGAACCTTGGGGATTAGCATCACGATGAGGAAGAGCAGCGTAACGGCGAGGAGGACGGCGCTGATCGGCTGCTCGACGAATATTGCCAGGCTCCCACGCGACATGATCAGCGCCTGGCGCAGCTTCTCTTCCATCATGTCGCCGATCACGAAGCCGAGAAGCAACGGCGTCGGCTCGAAGCCGAGCTTGATCAGGGTGTAGCCGATAATCGCGAATAGTCCGGCGAGCGCCACGTCGAACGGTTCGTTGCGCATCGAGTAGGCGCCGATGGCGCAGAACAGAACGATCGACGGCATGAGGATACGGAACGGCACCTTCAGCAGCTTCACCCAAATGCCGATCAGCGGCAGGTTGATGACGAGGAGCATGAGGTTGCCGATCCACATCGAAACGATCATGCCCCAGAAGAACGATGGGCTCTTGTCGATGACGGCGGGCCCCGCAACTATACCATTCATTGTCATGGCACCGAGCATCAGAGCCATGACGGCGTTGGCGGGGATGCCGAGAGCGAGCAAGGGAATGAACGAGGTCTGCGCGGCGGCGTTGTTGGCCGACTCCGGGCCGGCAACGCCCTCGATGGCGCCGTGTCCGAAGCGCGAGGGATCGTCAGCCAGCTGCTTTTCCAGTGCGTAGGATGAGACAGGCGCAAGCAGCGGTCCATTACCCGGCAGCACACCGAGCACGCTGCCGATCGCCGTGCCGCGCAGGATTGGACCGGCGGAGCGCTGGAGATCCTCGCGGGTGGGCAGCAGCCCCCCGATTCTTTTCGACAGCACGTCGCGGTTGTCCGGCGCTTCAAGCGTGCGGCAAAGCTCGGCGAGGCCGAAAGCGCCCATGGCGAGGACGGCAAAGGGGATCTGCTCGACAAGCTGCGGGTAGCCGAGCGTCATGCGCGGGACTGCCGTCTCCAGATCCATGCCGACCGTCGCCAGAAGCATGCCGAGAATGATCATCGCGATAGACTTCGGCACCGCGCCGCGGCTGAGCAGCGCCGCAACGAGCACGCCCATCAACAGGAGCGAGAAATAGTCGGCGGGCCCGAACTCGATGGCCACCTGCGTCAGTGGCACGGCAAGCGCTGCAATCAGCATCGTCGCCAACGTGCCGGCGATGAACGAGCCGATCGCGGAAATGCCAAGCGCGGCGCCGGCGCCGCCCTGGCGCGCCATCTGGTGCCCGTCGAGAGCGGTGATGATCGACGTCGCCTCGCCGGGCACGTTGACCAGAATGGAGGTGGTCGATCCGCCGTACTGCGCGCCGTAATAGATGCCCGCGAGCATGATCAGCGACCCGACGGGATCGAGGCTGTAGGTCAGCGGCAATAGCATGGAGATGGTCGCCACGCAGCCAATGCCCGGAAGCACGCCGATCAAGGTGCCCAGCAAGCAACCGAGCAGGCATAGCAGGATGTTGTTGGGCGACGCGGCAACCGAGAGACCGAGCGCTAGATGATCGTAAAGCTCGCTCATTGCAGGACAGAAGTGAGGGAGGCGATCGCGGGGGCCCATGGGAACATCGGGATGCTGAGTTTGAGGAGATATCCGAAGACCAGAACGCAAGCCGCCGTCAGAAGCAACGCGAGAGCCGCTGTCTCACGCCAGCGCGTCTGCGTGTCGGCGATACCGGCGATGAGCACCGCCAGCGGCGCTGCCACGATAAGCCCGAAGGGTCTGATGGTCACCGCAAAGACCACCAACGCCGCACCGACGAAGATCGGCCCCCGCAGTCGGAAGTCTGTGACGCGGTCGTTGGGTTGAATAACACTAGCAATGAGAATGAATGCGCCCGCCAGCACGACGCCAAGCCCCAGCGCGCGCGGAAGGAGCCCGGGGCCAAACTTGGCTAACGAACCGAAGGCGAGATCAGCGCTCTCGTAGAGCGAGAACCCACCTATGGCGAGCAGCGCCACGCCTGCGAGAAAGTCCTGGCTGTGCAGCCAGGACTTCAGGTGCTCTACGCTTGCGAGGTCTCTACTTCCCACGGGCTGGTCGTCAGTTCGTGGGCGTCAGCTTGGCAGCCTTGATGACCGGCTCCCACTTCGCGACCTCTTTCTTGATGTAGGCCTCGAACTCGGCGGGATTGCTGGCGATGACTGTGTAGCCCTGGCTGGCGAGCTTTTCGGCCACTTCAGGTGTCTTGAGACCCGCAACGTAGGTCGCGTTCAGCTTCTCGATCACCTCCGGCGGTGTCTTTGCCGGCGCGGCGATGCCCCACCATCCATAGGTCTCGAAGTCGGGCAGGCCCGCTTCAGCAGCCGTCGGCACGTCAGGCGCCAGCGGCGACCGCATGGCACTGGTGATCGCCAGGGCGCGCACCTTGCCGGACTGCACATAGGGCAGGCCCGTGGACACGTTGTCGAAGAACACCTGCACGCGCCCTGCAATCAAGTCGAGCAGCGCTGGAGCGCTCGACTTGTATGGCACGTGCACCAAGTCGGTGCCTGTCTTGAGCTTGAAGTACTCCGCCGCCAGATGCAGCGGGCTGCCGACGCCGGCGGAGGCGAAGTTGAGCTTTCCGGGGTTCTTCTTGGCGTAGTCGATCAGCTCGGCGAGCGTCTTCACCGGCAGGTCATTGTTGACCAGCACGAAATGTGGCTGCGACGCGATCAGCGTCACAGGCTTGAAGTCTTTGATCGGGTCGTACGTCAGGTTCGTGAACAGGGTCGGCGTGACCGCGTGCGTGGCAAAATTTGCGAACAACAGCGTCTGACCATCGGGCGGCGACTGCGCGACGAGCGCGGACGCCAGCGAGCCGCCAGCTCCGGGCCGGTTCTCGATCACGATCGGCTGCCCCAGCTTGGCCTCGACGGGTGCCGACGAGATGCGTGCAAGGTTGTCGGTCGCGCCGCCGGCACCGAGCGGAAGCACGAGCTTGATGGGGGCAGTCGGATAGCTATCCGCCAGCGCTGCGGACGGTAGGGCAAGCGCTGCCGTCAGAACGGCAGCCACCAGTGCACGAATTCTCAGTGTCATTTATTCCCCCGAGTCAGATCAGGGCGGCAGGCGCCACGCGGCGCCCTTTGGGCCCTTACGCTGATACAGGCGGCGAAGAGGCGGCCGTTGAACGAAGAATTTCTGCTGAGCTTATTGATGCAACATGCGCGGCCCGGCGTCGGCGGTACGCAACGAATTGCTAGACGCCCCCGACGACGCGTCCGCCTGTCGTTTAGGCTCGTTCCGCCTCTGTGATGGCTTAGGCGCGGACCACGGTCTGCAACCCGTGGTTCCGCGTTGGCGCTTCACCCTCCAGTCGCCTCATGCCAGAGCGAGTTGCCGGGTTCGCGATTGTCGGATCGCCCACGCGGTCAATCCCACCCCGATCAGCGCCGGCAGCGTGACGGCCGGAAAGTCGCGCGGGAGAACCTCCGGCGAGCAGATGCCCACCGCCACTTCCCAGAAGTGGAACAGCGCATGACCGCAAAGCCACAGCGTAGCCGCCGCCCAGAAGGCGACACGCACATCCTCGCGCGCGGCACCGACCAGGAAGGCCCCGCTGAGCAGCACGAAGATCAGCCCAATATCGCGCAGGAAGTGCTGGTTGAACGGACCCGTCGCCGGGACGCCGGGCACCGCGAGATACCAGCTACCCGGCGCCACGAGCATGTAAATGCCGTTGGCACCGAGCGCGACGCCGAGCACCACGGCCAATGCCGGAACGAACGATTTCATCGTAGTCTCCTCCATATCTATCGATCGAACGGCGACTAGGCCGAAGCGCTCAGCCAGTCATCGAAGCGCGTGCTGCCGAGCCGCGGCGCCGCACCCGGCGTCAGCGACTTGTCATCGATCTCGGCACCGAAATAGCGCGCGCGAATGTCGGCCACCACCTGACGCTTGTCGGACTTTGCGGCGAGGTACTGCCGCGCGAATACATCGAGCGGAATGCGCTCCGGGCCGGCGACTTCGACGATGTCTTTAAGCGGCTTGCCGACCGTGACATCGGCCAGCGCCGCAACGACATCGTCCGACGCGATCGGCTGGAAGAGCGCCGGCGAAAGCCGCACCTCGTCCCCCGCCACCCCGGACTGAACGATCGCATTCGCGAACTCGAAGAACTGCGTCGAGCGCAGGATCGTGAACGGTATCTTCGAGCCCTTGATCAGGTTCTCCTGCGCCACCTTCGCGCGGAGATATCCGCTGTCCTTGGCGCGGTCGCTTCCGACCACCGACAGCGCCACGTGGTGCTTCACGCCGGCTGCCGCCTCGGCCGCGAGCAGGTTGCGCCCCGACGTCTCGAAGAACTCGAGCACGGCCTTGTCCTCGAAGGACGGCGAGTTCGCCACGTCAACCACGACGTCAGCGCCGCTGAGCGCCTCTGCCAGCCCCTCGCGGGTGATGGTATTGACCCCCGTGGCAGGCGACGCCGCCAGCACCTCGTGCCCCTGCTTGCGGAGCACCAATGCCAGCTTCGATCCGATTAGCCCGCTGCCGCCGATAATCACGATTTTCATGACTTTTCTCCGCTATTAGACCCGTAACCCGGGCTGAGTTGACTGAGCGGAGATTGCAGCCGGCCGGCCGAAAAGGCTTCGTGGCCGCCTTGTTTTGCGCTTGGGTTTACCTTGCTTTTCCGTCCAGATGCGAGGGTACCTCCTCGCGACCGTCCCATGGAGCGCCGACGTGCCGTTTCAGTTCGCCGACTGCGTTCTCGATCCCGACCGCCGGGAGCTGTCGCGCGCAGCGGCACCCATTGCCGTTGCGCCGCAAGTTTTTGATCTGCTGCTGTATCTCATCCAAAACCGCGACCGCGTGGTCAGCAAGGACGACGTTTTGGACGCGGTTTGGGCCGGCCGCAGCGTCTCCGAGTCGACCCTGACCAGCCACATCAACGCCGTCCGCAAGGCCATCGGCGACAACGGCGACGAGCAGCACCTGGTCCGCACCGTGCCGCGCAAAGGCTTTCGCTTCGTCGGAGCAGTTGTCGATGCGCGGGCCCCGCACGCCGAAGCTGATGACGCGCGCCCCTCCGACACCCCTCAAACCGCGCCGGCCCTCCCCGACGGGCCCTCGATCGCCGTCCTCCCGTTCCAGAACCTCAGCGGCGACACCGAGCAGGAATACTTCGCCGACGGCGTCGTCGAGGACGTCATCACCGCGCTGTCCCGCATGCGCTGGCTGTTCGTCATCGCCCGCAACTCCAGCTTCACCTATCGCGGCCGCGCCATCGATGTGAAGCAGGTCGGTCGTGAATTAGGCGTCGGCTACGTCCTCGAAGGCAGCGTCCGCAAGGCCGCCGACCGCATCCGCATCACCACCCAGCTGATCGACGCCGCGACCGGCACTCACCTATGGGCCGAGCGCTTCGAGGGCACGCTCGACGACATCTTCGCCCTGCAGGACCAGATCGCGGCCAGCGTCGCGGGCGCCATCGCCCCGCAGGTGGAGCTGGCCGAGATCGAACGCGCCAAGCGCAAGCCGACGACCAGCCTCAACGCCTACGACTGCTACCTTCGCGCCCTCTCTCACCTGCATCAGGGGCGCCGCGAAGCGGTCGAGCAGGCGTTGCCGCTATTTCACAAGGCGATGCAGATCGACCCGGACTTCGCCGCGGCGCACGCCATGGCCGCCTGGTGCATTTTCTGGCGCAAGGTCAACGGCTGGACTGATGGTCGTCCGCAGGAACTCGCCGAGGGCGCTCGCCTCGCGCAGCGCGCCGTCGAGCTTGGCCGCGACGACGCGGTTGCGCTCACGCGCGGCGGTCACGCGCTCGCTCACCTCGCCGGCGACTTCGATGGCGGTATCGCACTACTCGACCGCGCCGTCATGCTCGATCCGAATTTGGCATCCGCCTGGTTCCTCGGCGGCTACCTGCGTGTATGGGCCGGCGAGCCCGACGGCGCCATCGAACGCTTCGAGCGCGCGATGCGCCTAAGCCCCCTCGATCCCGAGAGCTATCGTATGCAGGCCGGCGTCGCGATGGCGCATCTCTTTGCCGGACGCTTCGATGACGCCACCACATGGGCAGAGAAAGCCTATCGCAACCTGCCGAGCTTCCTGATGGCCGTGGCCACCGTCGCCGCCGGACACGCGCTTGCCGGCCGGAAGGAGCCAGCGCGCCGCGCCATGGAACAGGTTTGCGAGCTGGATCCGAATCTACGCGTCGCCAAGGTCAAGGACTGGCTGCCAATCCGGCGTCCGGAGCATCTCGCCCTCTTCGCCGATGGCCTGCGCAAGGCCGGGCTGCCGGCCTAGCGCGGCGGCATCATTCCTTCTCCTGTGCCCGGCGCAACGCGGCCGCGAGCGCGCTTTCGGCTGGCGCCTGCCCCGACTGGCGCGGCGGCGGCGCACTGCTGCGCGGCGCTGATGCGGACGGCGGTCTGCTGGAGGCGGCCCCAGCGCCGGTATCGATCGCGCCCGACTTCATCGTCAGTGCGATGCGCTTGCGCGGAACGTCGACGTCTTTGACGCGAACCTTCACCACATCGCCGGCCTTCACGATGTCGTGCGGGTCTTTGACGAAGCGGTCTGCCAACTCCGACACGTGCACCAGTCCGTCCTGGTGCACGCCGATGTCCACGAATGCCCCGAACGCCGCAACGTTGGTGACGACGCCCTCGAGCTGCATCCCCGGCTTGAGATCGCCGATCTTCTCCACACCCTCTTGGAACGTTGCCGTCTTGAATTCGGGACGCGGATCGCGGCCTGGCTTCTCCAACTCGGCGAGGATGTCCGTCACCGTCGGAATGCCGAACGCGGCATCCGCAAACTGCTCCGCCCGCAGCGACTTCAGAAACGCGCGATCCCCGATGATCGACTTCAGCGGCCGCTTCGTCGCGTCGGCGATCTTTTCGACCACAACGTAGGCTTCCGGATGCACCGCCGACGCATCGAGCGGATTGCTGCCGCTCATGATGCGCAAGAAGCCCGCCGCCTGCTCGAACGCCTTGGCGCCGAGCCGCGGCACCTTCTTCAAACCCGTCCGCGCCT
>CALRVN010000013.1:0-19760 GCA_943371625.1 Hyphomicrobium sp. CS1GBMeth3 | reverse complement strand
GACCCCGTGATCGAGCGATCCACATGGGATTCAGCCGCAAGGTGCACAATAGCGTCCGGCGAGTAGAGCCGAAGCACCTCGGCGATGCTCGTGGCATCACAAATGTCGATCTGGTGGAATTTGTAGCGAGCGTTGTGCTCGATCTCGCGCAGGGAGTCGAGATTTGCGGCATAAGTGAGCGCGTCGATGTTGATCACATCGACATCGCCCGACGCAACGAGAGTGCGGCACAACATGGAGCCTATGAAGCCGGCCCCTCCGGTCACCATTATTCGCATTTCTATGACCTATTCAGACCCACTGCCTGAACGGCCCGCGTCGGGTGCTAAACCTTGCCCATCGCCACGGCCGCAAGTAATCCAATATTTCCAACGAACGTTTGTCTGCGTGCCTTGGACCGGGCGAACGACCTGAGCCTCGCCGTCAGCGGACCTTCACGCATAACGAGAAACTGGTCGAGCGAGCGCCTCGCCTCTCCAGTAAGCAGCTCCCGTGCCTGCTGCAGCGCTCCGACGTTGACATCGTTCCAGCGCGCGTACTCACCCTTTAGTGCCATACGGAACCGCTTCCAACGCGCTACAAGGCCACGATTGCCGCCGATGCTGTTTGCATCGTGCTGCCGGTAGTCGACGAACGGCGCCGGATCGTAGACGAACGTTCCCCCACTACCAACGACAAGCTGGTAGGCCCACCAGTCGTGCGAAATGACGTCAAGTGGTCCAGCGCGTTCAAAAAGGCGCTTTGCGGCGCCGTTGAACAGCATCGTGTTGGCCCCTGCGATGTTCTGCACGAGCGCATTGCCGAAGGAAGGCGGACGGGCAAAAAGCCGTGACAGCCCGATGGTATTGCCATCGGCTGCGACGAGCTTTGTGCGTCCGCCGTAAATGGCGGCGACGTCCCCGTGTGCGCGCGGAAGATGCTGGAGCCCGCGGACAAGCTTGTTCGGGTGCCAGACGTCGTCTTGATCCGCAAATGCGAAGCAGTCACCTGTTATGCTCGGATCGGCGGCCAGCGCCAGGAAGTTCGCGGCCGGACCACGACGCGGGCCCTGCCTCAGTTCGATGGTCTGCGAGATCCTGCGCGCGAAGCCATCGACGATAAAGCAGGTGTCGTCCGTCGATCCGTCGTCGGAGACGATAAGTTTCCAGTTCCTGTGCGTCTGCCTTTCAATCGAAGCCAGCTGCGCCGATAAAAAGCGTGCGCCATTGAACGTTCCCATCAGGATCGTGACGCGCGGCTCGACGGCTACGTTGGCGCGATCTGGAGGATGCAGCACATTGCTGTGCTGCCGAGCATGGTCCAGATCGCGATCTGCCATTCCGCTCGCCCTTCCCCCAAATTTCGGCGCGTGCCGCATGAGTAGCGTTGGATGCCCCTTATCTAGGGCACTTTGTAAATCAGTCCGGACAACTCCCGTCTACCGTCTTTTGCTTCGTCGCGTTCGATGATAGTGCATCACGCCGTAGCAGCTACACCGCGCGGTCATGCAAATCTCACAAACGTCGATTGCCGAAGTGAAAATCATCGTGCCTTCCGTGCTGCGTGACGAACGTGGCTATTTTGTCGAGACGTACAACCGCTCCGCACTCGCACGCATCGGCATCGATCACACGTTTGTGCAGGATAATCTTTCTCATTCAGACCATTCGGGTGTTGTTCGTGGTCTGCACTTTCAGACGCCGCCGCACGCCCAAGGCAAGCTCGTGCGCGTCGTTCGCGGCGCAATTTTCGATGTTGCCGTCGACTTGAGACACGGCTCACCGACGTACGGGCATTCTGTCTCGATGTTGCTGGATAGCGACGGCCAAGCACAAGCATGGATCCCCGTCGGTTTTGCACACGGATTCTGCACCCTGCTGCCGGGAACCGAGGTGTTCTACAAAGTCACCACGCCCTATGCTCCTATGCACGACAGGGGACTTGCTTGGGATGATATGGCACTCGGCATTGATTGGCCCGTGGAGCGCGACAAGGCGATACTTTCAGCGAAGGATCGGACGCATCCGAAACTAAAGGATCTGCCAGCTTATTTCCACTACGGCCAAGAAACGGAGAATGCCGCCAGTGCATGACATTCCTCTCCGCGACGCCCTCCGCGCGTTTGATCGTGGCGATGACTGCAGCACAACATCGATTGCGCGGTCCCGGTAAGTGGCGACAACCCTCCTATTCGGTCGCAACGGACAGCTCGGCTGGGAGCTGCAGCGTTCTTTGAGCACCATCGGCCCGCTCGTCTCGTACGCTCGGCAGGATGCGGACCTCGAGCGCCCACAGGAGCTGCGCGAAGCAGTGCGCCGACATCGACCGAAATTCATCGTCAACGCAGCCGCTTACACAGCCGTGGACAAGGCAGAGGAGAACCGAAGCACAGCGCTCCGCGTAAATCACGAAGCGGTCGCCGTACTTGCCGAGGAAGCAGAGCGGATCGGCTCTTGGCTGGTCCACTTTTCGTCGGACTATGTCTTCGACGGGCGCAAGACCTCCGCCTATGTCGAGACAGACGAGACGGCACCTCTGAATGTCTACGGTCTGAGCAAAGCCGCTGGCGAGCGAGCAGTCAGGGACGTCGGAAGCAAGCACGTCGTCATCCGCACCAGTTGGCTCTACGCCATGCATCGGACGAACTTTCCGCTGAGGATATTGCATCAGGCGGTGGAGAGCGATCAGCTGAAGGTTGTCGCCGATAGCGTCGGAACCCCGACTAGCGCCTCGATGCTCGCCGATATCACCGCCGCTATGCTGCGCCGCATCGGCGACGACCCGGCTGCTTCCTCATTGTCGGGCCTCTATCACGTTACGGCGGCCGGCGAGACGACTTGGCATGACTTTGCCAAGTTCATACTCGCGCAAGCGGAGCTGCAGGGCGTTCGCCTGAAGGCGGGCGCCAATTCTATAGTTGAGGGACGTCGCGCCGATTACGGTGGAGCTGCCCGCCCCGAAAACTCCAGATTGGACACCACCCTGCTCCGCGAAAAGTTCGGCATCCACTTGCCCGAGTGGACCGTGGGAGCAGCTCACTTCGTCGAGAGTCTGGTGCGTTCGAAGCTGTTGTAGGGATTGAACCATCGCCGGCGGGCGCCGGCACATAACGAGAGATTTCGATGGCTATACAGTTGTTCGCTCCCAGCTTCCGCATCGACGAATGCCTTACGGAAATCCGCGAATGCCTCGATAAGGGATGGACCGGACTTGGCTACAAGACGGTTGCGATAGAAGACGCATGGACCAAGTACGCAGAGACGCCGCACGCACATTTCCTCAACTCGAACACTGCCGGGCTGCATCTGGCACTCGAGCTTTTCAAGTCGCGCTACGGCTGGCAGGATGGTGACGAGGTTATCTCGACACCCTTGACCTTCGTGTCGACGAACCACGCCATACTCTATGCGCGCCTGGCGCCCGTATTCGCCGACGTGGATGAGTATCTCTGCCTTGATCCGGAAAGCATCGAGCGGCGCATAACTCCGCGCACCCGGGCAGTTATCTTTGTCGGCATAGGCGGCAACGCCGGACAATACGAGCGCGTCCGTGAGATCTGCGACAGGAAAAACCTGAAGCTGGTGCTCGATGCCGCCCACATGGCGGGCACCCGCATCGGCTCGCGGCATATCGGCAGCGATGCCGACGCAACCGTGTTCAGCTTCCAGGCGGTGAAGAACCTGCCGACGGCCGATTCCGGCATGATCTGCTTCAAGGATGCGGAGGACGACGCTCGCGTTCGCAAGCTCTCATGGCTGGGCATTAACAAGGACACGTACGCGCGCACGGCGGCGAAGGGCTCTTACAAATGGCTCTATGACGTCGAGGAGGTCGGCTACAAGTACCATGGCAATTCGATCATGGCCGCGATCGCGCTCGTTCAGTTGAAATATCTCGACGCCGACAATGCCCATCGCCGCCAGCTCGCAAGCTGGTACCGGGAGCGGCTTGATGCGCGCGCTGGTATACGCGTCGTGCCCACTGCTCGAGGCTGCGAGTCCGCGCAGCACTTGTTTCAGCTTCGAGTGAAACGACGGGACGATCTCATCGTAGCGCTGAACGAGCGCGAGGTTTTCCCAGGCGTCCACTACCGCGATAACACCGAGTATCGCATGTACGCTTTCGCTCGCGGGACATGTCCAAATGCGACAGCTGCCAGCGAGGAGATCATCTCGCTGCCGCTCCACCTCGGCTTAAACAAAGCCGACGTTGATCGGGTATCCGATCTCATTCTTGAGCATGTGGCATGAAGCGCAGCATCTCGAGCTTCGGCGACGAGGTGATCCAGCTGCGGCTCGCGGAGGAACGCGATCTGGCCGATATGCTCATTTGGCGCAATCGCGACGACGTGCGGATTTGGTTCAAGACGTCGGGCCCCATCGCACCTGAAAGCCATCAAGGCTGGTTCAGTTCTTATCTGTGCAAGGAAGACGACTACCTGTTCATCATCGAGTCAGGCGGGCGCAAGGTGGGCCAGTGCGCGGTATACAGGATCGACTGTGTGACCAGGAGCGCCGAGGTCGGGCGCTTTCTAGCCGCCCCCGGGGAAAGCGGAAAAGGCTACATGCGCCGCGCCTGCACGCTTCTGACGCGCTTCGCGATGCGAGAGCTGGATCTCCGCTACCTGTACCTCGAGGTCTTCGAGAACAACACCCGCGCGCTGCAAGTCTACCGGGACTGCGGGTTTGTGGAGGAGGCGCGGGAGCAGGCACTCATCCGCATGGGCCTCACGTCGGAGGTTAGCGCATGAGCGGCGCCGATCACCTCTTCCATGACGCATACACCTCCGCACGGTTGTGGCGCATCTGGACATTCCTTGGGCTGCAGGACATCAAGACGAGGTTTCGGCGCTCGTTCATCGGACCGCTCTGGATCCTCCTGAACCTCGGCGTGTTCGTCGGTTCGGCCGGGCTAGTCTATGGCGCCATACTCGGGCAGCCGATTGACGCGTTTCTGCCCTACCTCATGACCGGATTTGTGATCTGGGCCTACCTTCTTTCCTCTCTCACGGAAGCAAGCTCCACCTTCATCGTTGCCGAGGGCTATATCAAACAGTTCTCCTATCCCAAGGAGATCTACCTTCTGCGCGCCCTCGTCTCCTCGACAAGCGTCCTGTTGATCGGCTTCCTCGCCATCATCCTGATGCAGATCGCTCTCGGGCGCTTCTTCGCCCTCGGCTGGCTGCTGGCACTGCCCGGAATCGTGCTGCTCATGACGGTCGTGCTCGGGCACATCACCATCTCCGCTTACCTAGGCACGAGGTTCCGAGATTGGCCGCACGCGATGGCCGGCCTGATGCAGATGTTATTTTTCGTCACGCCGATCATGTTCCCGGCCAAAATGCTCAATGAGCGCAATCTCGAATTCATCTATCTGTTCAACCCGCTCTACTATGTCATCGACATCGTCCGCCATCCCATCATCGGCGAGGGGATCGCCCCTCTTTCACATTACTTTGCGGCAGCGGCGTACGCACTGTTGGTATGGTCGGCCGCCTTCATAGTCGTCCGGCGCCTCGATCATCGCGTGGTGTTTCTACTATGAGCAAACTCGCCATCAATCTTGACGGTGTCGGCGTCCGCTTTTCCGGCTCGAACTCCAGCAACGGGCTGAAGGACTGGGCCATCGATCGCGTCGGCGGTCGCCTACGCCGCTCCCGCAACTACAAAATTGACGCCCTGCGCGGCGTCAGCCTGCAGATTCACAGCGGTGAGCGTGTCGGGCTCATCGGTCTGAACGGTGCAGGAAAGAGCACCCTGCTCAAGGTCATGGCCAAGATCTACCCGCCGACGACGGGGCGCGCCCTCATCCGCGGCCACGTCTGTCCTATGTTTGAGTTCGCCACCGGCTTCGAAATGAACCAGACCGGATGGGACAATATCCGCATACGCGCACTGCTGTTGGGAATGTCGCCTGCTGAGATCGAGGGCAAGCTGGCCGAGATCGCCGACTTCACCGAGCTCGGCGAATTCCTCGACTACCCGGTTCGCACGTACTCGGCCGGCATGTTCATCCGCCTGGCCTTTGCCGTCTCCACCAGTATCAATCCCGAAATCCTCCTGATTGACGAAGTCATGGGCGCCGGCGACATAAAGTTTGCCGATAAGGCCAAACGGCGGATGTTCGAATTCATGGAGCAAGGCAAGATCCTGGTGTTCGCCAGTCACTCTCCTACACTGCTTCAATCCATGTGCACGCGCACGATTTGGCTCGATCGCGGAGCCGTACGCATGGACGGACCAACAGCCGATGTCCTCGCATCCTACACACACGTGAACGCGCAGCCTTCCCCTACGGAACAGTGCGCATGAAGGTGAAAGACCTTATTCGCGACACGATCTGGACACCCGGGACCGACTATCGGCCGGATGAAAAGCCCTCGGTTTCCGTCTTGCTGCCCACGTTCCGGCGCGGCGCCAGCGGCTCATTCCGCAAGGCGGTCCGCTCGGTACTCGATCAGACGCTTACCGATCTAGAGTTGATCATCATCGACGATGCCAGCACCGACGGCACAGCCGATCAGATCGCGGAGTTCATGCTCGATGATGGCCGCGTGAGTTGCTTGCGGCACCCGCGCAATATCGGTCTGCCAGCAGTCTCCGAGTACGAAGCTTATGTGCGCGCGCGAGCGGACTACATCGCCTTCGCGTTCGACGACGATTACTTCAATCTCGACGCGCTGGAAAAGTTGCTCGCCCATAGCGTCGCCAAACCAAACCGCGTCTGCTACGGCCATGTTTGGGCTCACGATCTCAAGAACGGGGCGATGGCCCCGCAATCTCACAAGCTAGGCTTACCGCTCGAGCGCGCGAACATTCATAGTTGGAATGCGATACCGAATTGCGCCGTCCTCTTGCCGCGCGCAGTCATCGAGCGTGTGGGGCTCTATGACCCCCACATTGTCATGGCGCGAATATGCGACTGGGACCTGTGGCGGCGGATCGGCGAGCGGTATCTGCTGGAATATGTAGATGTAGACGTGGGTGAGGTTACCGGAGCCGCTATGAACGACTCCCTTGGTAGGACGTACGCACTCGTCCCGTCGGCGAGCGAAGAATGGATGCGCGGTGATGTCCGTCCACTACTTCCCTACCAAATCCCTGAGATCGACGTCTTCGCACAACGACCAGGGCTTAGCACGCGATCAAAGGCGGTAATCGGCGATCTAACGGATGGCCATCGCACAAAGCGGCCATGGCTCGGTCGAACCCAGAACGGCAACGACGACGCAATCGCAGACAAGGTCGCTTTCGTTCTCATCTCGACCCACGATGCTTCCGTGAGCCTATGCTTCGACTATCTGCCGTTGCCGATGCGCCAGAAGGTCAGGGTCGTTCTGGCCGCCGGCGGCTTCGCACTATCGGAACTGGCATATGCGTCGTGCCTGATCGTCGTGCGACACCTTACGGCCTATAATGAATGGATCGCAGCGGCCAAAACCATTGGCATCCCGATCTACTACTTCCTCGACGACAACCTATTGGAATTGGCGTCGCGCGAGGGCTACGATCTGGGCGAAGATTTCTCGATCGATCGCGTTCGGCGCAAGCTGCGGAGCTTTGCAGGCGTTCTCGTCAGCACTGAAACCCTCGCCGAGTACTTTCGCGCGCATCGACTGCACGCCAACGTGTCCGTCTTGCCGATCTGCTATGCGAGGCAGCCTCTATCATTGCCGGATACGCCCAAGGAGGCTGCCTTCGATCTCACGATTGCATCGCTCGGGGGCAGGCACCGACTAAAAGAATTGCAGGAGACGATATTCCCGGCCATACGCGCGGCTGCCGGCAACGATCGCCAAATCCATCTGGTAGTCGGCGGCTGCTTTCCCGAAGACTTTAAGCGTGTACAAGAATCCGGAATTGCCGGCGAGAATATAAAGCTCACGCTGCTCCCCTTTGATGCAGATTTGGTCCGCGCATTGATGCGGGTGGCAGAGCATCGCCCCGACATCGTGGTCCACGCCCCGACAACAAGTATCAACGCAATTTACAAGACCTTGAACATCGCGCTCTGCGCCTATCTGCTCGATGCTCTCTTGCTAGTCGCTGACGATCCTCCTTTCTCGTCCACCAACTTCGATTGTGGAATCAAGGTTGCACCACCGGACGAGCCGCGCGCGTGGCTGCGCGCGCTCGAGGAGATCATCGAAGGTCGAGTGGATATTCAGGAACTGAAGACTAGGAATGCGCGCTATTGCAAAGCCGAATTCTCCGGCGCGGAAAACGTGAAGGTCCTTCAAACCATCCTGGCGGCCGCCCCCGCGATTACGCCGACCCTCGTAGAGTCTCGGCTTAGAGACCTGTATTATCTGCGCCCTCGTGCTGGTTTGGAGACCCACGATACCGAGGCACTGCGATCGAGCCTGCTGGAGCTGTCCGCAGTCCGCAAGCGCGTGCGTCGCACTGCCTATCGCCGACGGAGAAATGCCGATCTTTGGCCCCACATATCCCCGGTCTTCGACGACATCCGCCGGCACATCGTCGAGCAGCGCCTGCGACCCAACGGGGCGCGCCTCGAGCTGTCCGATGCGATTCAGGACAAGGACTACGTTGAATACCCCGTTCGAGTCACGGCCGGAAAGATAGCGCGGGTCTCGTGCGCCTTTTCGTCCGAAGGTATACATGAGGGCCTCGTCGGATTGGAACTTGTCGACTCTTCGGGAAACATTGCTTTCCACGCGGCGAGCGAACTGTCTTCTCTGCCGCTTCGCTTCCCAGTCGACTTTGACCTTGGCGGACTGCCCGTCGCCTCCGATGGAATCTGGCGGCTGCGCCTCTTTGCGCGATCCGAGTGGCCGGTCTACGTCTACGAGCTTGCTACATACTCGCGCCTCAGCCGTCGACGGTCGGCGATCGCGGCGTTCGCCAAGATCGAGCAGATCGCTAGCTGATAAACGGCGCGACACAACGAGCGGAGCCGGCGGCGATGGCCGAGGTGCTGATCATTGCCGAAGGTGACATTGCCACGACGCAGCTCATCGAGCGCATCGTAGCAGCATGCGCACCGCACGGCGTCGGCTACCGCAAGAAGTTGCTCATGCAGGTGACGGCCGGGGACTTTTCACCCGGTACGCTGCCGCTGTTCATCCGATGCGCAGCTCCAGCCGCACGGCGCTGGACCCACGCACTCACCGCCGCGAAGCGAGACTATGTCTTCTACATCGATGACAACTTCTGGCGCATCGTGGGCGATAGCCCGTTGGCCGCGTATTACCGGCACCGGCTGGTACGCAACTCCCTGGAGTTCACGGTGGCGAATGCCGCCCTCGTCATCACGAGTTCGCTCGAACTCGCGCGGTTCCTCGAGCCCCTAAACTGCCGCATCATAACACTGCCAGCGGCTTTCGATTTTTCCCTGATCGACGACCCGCCGCCACCTTCGACCGACGAGGTGCGGATCGGATTTGCCGGCAGCTCCTCTCGCGTCGACGACCTAGAGCTGATAGCGCCCATTATCCATCCGATCCTTGAGAGCAATCCGTCCGCGGTCTTCGAGTTCGCCGGAGTTATGCCGCGCGGCATTAGCGCTTGTCCTCGCATCCGCTTTTTCCCCTACGCCAACGACTACGCGAGCTACATACGCTTCCAGCGCCAGCGCAATTGGTCCATCGGACTCGCGCCGCTTCTGGACCACGAGGCAAACCGCTGCAAAACCGATAACAAGTATCGCGAGTATGGCGCCTGCTCGTGCGCAAGCATCTTCTCCAACATCCCCCCGTACGCAGGCGTCGTTGAGGACGGCGTGACAGGACTGCTGGTCGATAATCGCGCCGGTGCTTGGGAGGCGGCCGTCGCCCGACTGCTGGACCGGCCGCAGGAGCGCACCCGCATTTCGGAACAGGCAGCCATCGACGTGAGGCACCGCTACGGACTTCCCGAAGTTGCCCAAGCGTGGGCGCGCGTTCTCCTGCAGGTTTCAGCCGCGGCGACTGCAAACGGACGCGCAGTGGGGTTGGTGATGCCCGACGCCGGGCGCACGCGGGCACGTCTCGACGCTTGGCGGCTGCACCTCCATGTGCTGCATCGGGAGGGTGGCACAGCGATGGTCGTCAAAAGCATTGCGCGCCGTATTGCCCGCGGCTTTGTGCAGATGACACACGCGAGATAACGTTGCCTGGCGCCAAATTGCTTACGGCTCTATGGCGATGCCCCAGGGCAACCGGCCGATCGGGATGGACGTGACGGGCTTTTGTGAATCGACGTCGATCACGGTCACGTCGTTGGTAAGGCCGTTCACCGAATACAGCGTCTTCCCGTCCGCGCTGAGATCGATCTGCCATGGGCGCTGCCCGACGAGGATGTAGCGCAACACCTCGAGCGTCGCGACATCGACCACAGCAATCCGGTTCGCGCGTCCCAGAGCCACGAACGCGAGCTTGTCGTCCGGCGAGAACCGAATGCCCATCGGCTGGATCAGGTCGTTGCGCACGCCGGGAATGCTGAAGCCCGTCTTTTTGACGATCTCGAACGTCTTCGGATCGATCACCGACAGCGTTCCGCCGATTTCCGCCGTCACCCAGACGTGGTCCCCCTTCTTCGTAAAGAGTGCGACCCGCGGGCGCGTATCGACCAGCACGTTCGCCAGCACGGCATGCGTTTCGGTATCGATGAAGTGCGCCATGCTCGTCGATTCCGACGTGGCGACAACCATCTTACCGTCGGGGCTCACGCTCATTCCCTCGGGCTCGATGCCGATCTCGACCTCACCCAGCGTCTTGCCGGTCGCGCGGTCGAGGATGGTAACGAGCCCGTCGTCCTCGTTGGCGACGTATATTTGCGTGCCGGTGGGGTCGATGGCGAGGAACTCGGGATCAGGTCCCGAAGCGATGCGACGCGTAACCTCGAGCGTCGCAGTGTCGATGACATCGAGAGCGTTGTCGTCGCCGACGCAAACCAGCACCTCGCGGTAGTCCGGCGTGATGAGCATGCCGCGCGGTCGCTTGCCGACAGGTATGGTCTTCACGACCTTCAGCGAAACGCTATCGAGAACAGTAACAGTGTTGTCGCGCTCGTTGCTGAAATAGAGCTGCCCCGCAGCCGCGGGACTGCCCGCAGCAATCGAAATGAAGAGCAGGACGGTCGCGAAGAAAGAGAAGCTCACCAATCTTTGACTACGCATCTTTGGATCACTTGCCCGGCACTGTTTCAATATCCCGCGCTACACGGAAACCTATGGTCTGGTTGCGGAAGGACGGCCAATTGCGGAGCCGCATCGAGGCGCGCATTTGCAGCGGTTCGTAGAAGCACGATCCGCCGCGGAATATGCGCAGTCCCTCCGGTGTCCCCTGTGCGGGACACGCCTTTTCGGTACGCGCGCTACCGTCGAGAGGGCCCTGCTCGTAGGCGTCGCAATAGTAGTCCGCCACCCATTCCCACACGTTGCCATGCACATTGAACAGGCCCCAGGGATTTTGTTTGAAGCTGTCGACGGGATAAATGCCCTTGCCGTCTCGCTCGCTGCCACAGCCGCGGCAGCACGCCACCGCCTGCCCGTCCTTCGACGGCTCGTTGCCCCACCAGTAAGCCGTGCGGGTTCCCGCGCGAGCGGCATGCTCCCACTCGGCTTCCGAGGGGAGCCGATAGCGATGTCCGGTTTTCTTGCTGAGCCAAGCGGCGTAGGCGACGGCATCGTCCCAGCTGATGCCGACGATCGGCTGCTTGCCATCCGAGATGTTCGCACCAAGGCTCTTATAGGTCACGCGCGCGCCGGTCTTGATGTTGTCCGGTCCGCCCGGCTCAAGCCACTCGGGCTCGCGGCAGCCACCGTCCGCGACGCACGCATGCCACTCGTCGACGCTCACCTCGTATCGACCGAGGCCGAAGGCCTTGATGCTTACGGCATGCTCGTTCTCGGAAGGCAGTCGCCCCGGCTCGCTTGAGGGCGATCCTATGATCGACTGCGCAGCCCCTGGCACCACGACGATATCGGGGCAGAACTGTTCGCAATCCCTGAACGGTTTACCGTCGCCTGGCGTGCGCGTCGTCGGCGCGTCCGCCGCCTTGAGTCCCGCCGGAAACGTGATCGCTTCGGCGTGACAATCGCCGCCCCAGATGCCGAGGGCAACAGCTCCCAGCATCAGGAAAATCGTCAATCTCGCACGCACCATCAGCCGAGTATGTCTCCGTCTTTCGGCGCCCTGCAACGCCATCACTGCTTCGAGGTGGCCGGTGAACCCACCGTGCCGTCCTTCGACGCCAGCAGCAACTTGATCATCTTGATGGCGGTCACGCTCCCGTTCCCTTCCGCGATCGCGAGCGCATCCTTTCCGTCCTTGTCACGCTTCGAAAGGTCTGCACCCGCGCGCGTCAGGAGACCGAGCATCGGCACGTTGTTGCGCGCCGCCGCGATCATCAGCGGGGTGACGCCGCTGGTGCTGGCCGCATTCACGTCCGCCTTGCGGTGGACCAGCTCCTTGGCGACATCGATTGCTGTCAGGACGCGCGCACCGTCTGAGTTGAGCACCGCCTGCTCACTCTGCACCGGCTGGCTTGCAGCCATCATCAGCAGCGTCAGTTGTTCGGCACCGTAACGCGCTTCCGTGTCGGCGCCATGCGCCATCAACGCGAGCGCTGTCTCCGCCTTGCCTTCCTCCACCGCGAGAGCAAGTGCCGTGAACCCTTGCGGCGACCGTGCTTCTTTGTCCGCTCCGCGCTCCAACAACAGTTCGACCGATGGAACGTGGTTGCGATAGGCCGCGTGCATCAGTGGCGTCCAGCCGTCGCGATCCTTGCCATTGACGTCGGCCTTGTTGTCGATCAGCAGCGCAAGAATGTCGGGGCGCCGTAGGCGCGCCGCGCTGTGCAGCGATGCGTATCCTTGCGGATCCTGCTCGTTCGGATTGGCGCCCATCTCGATCAGATACTTCACGCGCTCCGGATCGACGGCTAGCAGCGCATTCGCCAGCTCTTCCTGAACCGTCGTTCCCGCCGCCATCCACTCCTTCACCCGGTCGCGCGTTACGACCTGGTCGGGTGGGGCCGGAGGCGCGGCGGATGGGTTCGGCGCCAGCGGCGCGGTGTACGAGCCATGCGCCGGGAGATCACCTGCCACGACGCAGCGGCTGCATTGCACGAGGGGAACGCCATACTCGGTCAGGATCTGCGTGATCGCGTCCTTGTTTTCCTCGAGCGCCAGCTCGAGCATGTACTTCAGAACGACCGCCGTCTTGCGCACGCCGATGGCAAGCTCGAACTCCATGGGGATCTCTTCCTCCATGAGGTTCACCGGCACGATGGTCAGCGGCCCCTTCTGCATTGCCTTCACGTAGCCGGCGAACGGTCCCCACACGCCGGCAATATCGAGCTTGCGATCGACGACCTCTTGCACCTGCCGCCATGGCTGGTTCTCGGGCACGAGATCCGCGTCATGGCTGACGACGTGCACCTCGAGATTGTTGCGCAAGCCGCGGCGCAGCAGGGCCTCGCGGAGCCCCGAATGCTGAAAGACGCCGATCTTGAGCTTGGCAAGCGCCGGATCATCGAGGCTCTTGATGTCGAGGCCGCTGTCGTTCCTGTACGCCAGCACGTAGGTCGATTTGTAGACGGGTGTCGTCGTCAGCATGAGCTCGTAGTTCGACGGCACGTCGAGAATGACGTCGCACTCGTTGACGTCGAACGTCTGGCGCGTCAGGCCGCGCTCCAACGCTGGGCGCCAGAAATAGCTGACCTGCGCGCCGAGCGATTTCGCCAGCAGATCGGATATCTTGTTCTGGAAGCCTTCGAGCTTCTCGTTCGAGAACGGCATGTTGCCGGGGTCGCCGCACAGGCGCAGGACCGAGAGCCCCTTCTTGCTTGCAAGGGCGGCCTTTGCCTCCTCGCGCGCGGCCGTCTTCTCGGCGGCCGTGTATTCCTCGAACTCCTTGTCGGTGTCGGTGATCGCCAATGCGGGCGTGAAGGTCGCCAGGAGCACGGACAGGAAAAGCAACGGGGTGACAAAACCTGGCGCCCGACGAGGCGTTCTCTTTTCTTGCACTGGTCACTCCAAATGGGATGGGGGACGCCGGGCTGAGCCCCGTCGTCCCCCTAGCGCCCGGCAGGCGTGAGACCGCCGGACACATTTAGTTTCAGTCGAACACGCGGAAGGTGAACAGCGTGCCACCCTGCGGGATCTTGCTGAGGTTCGCTGCCTTCGTCATGGCGGTTGCACCGATGGCGCCGAACTTGTCTTCAAGATCGAGGCCGGCGGTTACAGGGACCCCGATCCAGCCACCGATACCGGTGAGGATCGAAACGTACTCCTTGCCCTTCACCTTGTAGGCGATGGGGTTGCCGATGATGCCCGAGGCCAGCTTGCGCGACCACAGCACCTTGCCGGAGTTCCGATCGACAGCGCGGAAGTCGCCACCGAGCGAGCCGTAGAACACGAGGCCGCCGTCGGTGACCATCGTGCCACCCCAGTTCGGATACGGATCGGGTATTTCCCAATCGGCTTTGCCGGTGAGGACGTCGAACTTCTTCAGCTTGCCGGTGACGCCGGGCTTCTCAGGATACATGTACACGTTAGCGAACACGTAGACCGTGCCCTGCTGAGTGTGCGTGCGCTCCTGAGGTTCGTCCTCCATGCACCAGTTGTTGGTGGGGCAGTAGAACTTGGTCGGCTCCTTCGGATCGACCGAGCACGGCTGCTGGTCCTTGCCGCCCATGGCCGACGGGCAAGCTGCTGTGTTGCGGCCACGCTCAAACGGAGAGTGCTCCTTCACCTTGACTGGACGACCCGTCTTCAGGTCGATGCGCTCCGCCCAATCGACAGTGACGTACTTGTGCGCGCGCAGCAGCGTGCCGTCTTCGCGGTTCATCACGTAGGCGAAGCCGTTACGGTCGAAGTGGGTCAACGCCTTCACTTTCTTACCGTCGATATCCATGTCGGTAAGGATGTTCTCGTTGACGCCGTCATAGTCCCACTGGTCGAACGGAGTCATCTGGTAAGCCCAGACAGCTTCACCGTTGTCGACCTTGCGGGCAAAAATGGTCATCGACCACTTGTTGTCCCACTTGCCGGTGTTGCATTCCTCGTGGGTCTTGTCGCCGCAGCGGTAGGCCGGGCTCCAGTGACCTGGGTTGCCGGTCGAGTAGTAGACGATCTTCAGCGCCGGGTCGTAGCTGTACCAGGCCCAGGGCGAACCGCCGCCGATCTTCCACTCATCGTTCGGATAGGTGCTGATGCCCAGATCCTTGCCGGCCGTGCCGTAGTGCGGGTTAGCCTTGTTGGTGTCCGGCGTCAGGCACACGTCCTTGTCGGAGCCGGTCGAGTGGCAGTTCCACACGAGCTTGCCGTCGGCGAGGTTGTACGCAGTGATACGGCCGCGAGCAGCGAACTCATCGCCGCCGAAGCCTTCGATGACGAGGTTCTCGGCGATGAGCGGTGCCGAGGTGATCGTCTCGCCCTTCTCAGGATAGGCGTGCTTGACGACCCACTTCTCCTTGCCAGTAGCGGCATCGAGAGCGATCAGGTAGCCGTCGAGCGTGCCGTAAACGAGCGTTCCGTCGGCGTACGATGCACCACGATTGACGGTGTCGCAGCAGGCGCGCGGCACGGCCGACTCGTCACGGTCATCTTTCTTGACGTAGTTCCAGATCTGCCTCGGGTTGTCCGGATCCGTAAGATCCAGTCCCTGTGCAATGTTGCACTGAGCCATGTTCGGGCAGCCCGAGATAAAGAACATCATCGGTTTGCCGCCGACATCCTCGATCACCAGAGGCTGGCCTTCATGGCCGCGCAGCGCGCCGGTCGACTGCGACCAGACCATCTGCAGCTTGTCGACGTTCTTGGTGTTGATGTCCTTCAACGGGCTATGACGCGTCAGCTGATTGTCGCGGCCCGGCGCGCCCCATTGATTGGGATCTTGTGCGCGTTTCTCGATTTCATCGTTCGCCATCGCGGCGACCGACAGTCCTACCAACCCAGCACACAATGTGCCGGTCAGCAGAAGCAAGGATTTGGGCTTCATGCGCTTCCTCTCCCCTTCTCGCGGAAGGTGACTGTCCCCAACACTCTCACGACGCGCTGCGCGCGCGATGACGGAGGCCACGCAGTTGAGGTTGCCGAAAAGTCCCGGGCACCGAGGAGAGCTAATGGAGGAGCGCACTCCACGAGGCCCGGGACAGGTCACGTGGCGCCGCTACGTTATCCAGTAACAGCCTGTGCGCGATGGTCGCATTCCCGCACGAGCGATGAACTTTTTCCCAAAGTTCGTTGCTCTCGAAAAGTTGAAGCGCTTGGAACTGTTTCCTGAGGAGCCTCGGGAATTATTCAGATCGACGCCGGGAGATCGCCCCGTGTCGGCCGCGCTTTTTTGTTGCCGATGTGCGGCTAACGGATCGATTGCTCGAGCGCGGGAGCATCCACCGTCGGGACGACCTGTCCGAACGCAATGACCCCAGTCTTTTGATCGATCCAAGCCTGAGGCGGAGACCTGTTCAGCTTCTCGCAAGCCACCACGAATTTTTTGATCTCGGCGTCGGGCACGAAATAGTAGATGCCGGCCTTGCCGACCACGCGGCCGAGGTTGGTGAAGTATTCCATCGCCGTTTCGAGCGCGCGTTGGTCGATGCAACGATCGGTTTCGTTGAACGCCGACAGGGGTATGCGCTGGTCGACGAACCGCGCCCTCGGCGATTTCGTGTCTTCAGCCAGCATCACGAAACGTGTGCCGACGACGAGCGTCAATAGATCATCGGGCACAACGTCGGGACCCCGTGGTGAGGGGGGCTGTGCCAACGCCGCGTGCACGCTGACCAGCAGCGTGCATAGAGAGAAAAGTCCGCCCGCTACATTCCGCAACCGGTCGATGAGGAGCATAGGTCTCTCCCGTTGGCCATCTCCAACGGAGCATAGCCCAATAAACGAGACCGATAAGCCCTATCTGAATTGCGCGATCTGGTAGCAGACCGACGGGATGTCGCGTTCAGCCGTGCCGTCGAGGGCTGCGTATCGACCCGGAGCCTCCTCCTTGCGAAGCTTGCTGCCCGCGATCGTGTAGTAGTAGCGCGGCGGCCGCGACAGATCGATCGACAGCATCCGCGCTTGCTCCCAGAGGAAGGAGTGGAACGCCTTGTCCTCTGCTTCGTCTTTCAGGATCGCTACGACTGTCGCCTGCGCGCCCATGCGCGCCTCCATGCGCTCGGCGAGGCCTCCGGGAATGACGGCGTGCGCGTAACCCGGAATAACGACCACCTTGCCGCCGCCATGCGCTTTCACTTCACCTTCGATATACGCGGCGAGTTCATCGTCATGGCTGAAACGCTCGCGCATGATGGCGGCGTCGCGCTGTGCCTTCGTCACCTTGCCGTCCAGCCCGGAGCGCAACCAAGTCATTTGGCTCATCTCAGCGAGGCACCGATAGACCGGGTCGTTGTGCGTCCTGAAGCCACCCAAGGGATTATTGAAGTCATAGAAGATGGGGTGCAGCCCCAGCTGCTTGGCGAGCACCACCTGTCGCCCGAGCGCGTAGAGCGCGCGGTGTTGCGTCTCGGCGGACTCTTCGTCGGGATGGTCCGGATCGACAAAGTGCCACTGACCTGAGCGGATGACGTCCTCGACGAAGACTTCGATATCGGCCTCTGTCTCGATGCCCATGGCCTGGCGGCCAAGAACGCGCGGCAGCTCAATAGCTACGTGGCGCACACCCGACCGGGTCATCGTCTCGAACAACGCCGTCGAGGAAAAGAACGCGATCCGATCGCTTACGCCGTGTTTCACGTCGGCAAGGATAACGAGGTCGCTTCCTTGCAGAACCGATTCGAGCGAGCCTGCTATGGCGGCGGCCGGTTGGAGAGTTAGTGCGAAAATCGCCGCGGTGAGTGCGCGTCGCGTCGCGGGCCAGATCGCTCTGCACACGTTGCGCATGTCACATCCCCATAGGCGTCTGCCTGGCGTTCGAGGATGTGAGGCAACGAGATCGATCATGGATCACCGCAGGTGCGAGTTCTCGCTTTCAGAAACCCGCCCCAACGTGACCTCCGCGTTTCTTCTTCTTAACCTCTAGGCTAGCGGGATTCGGCGGCTCCGCAACTGGACTTACGGCCTCGTTTTTGAACAATTTCTGCAAACAATATCATCAATCTGAGCGCTTCGAGGCCTCGGGGCTTGGTCGGCAGCGGCCAATCCATCGACCACCGGTGATGGGGCAGGGAGGTTGCGACCCGTCGCCCACGCCGCTCTCGGCGCGAGGCCGTCGCCAATCGATTACCCCGCCGATCAGTAGATCAGCTTTTCAGGCGTGACCGCGGGTTGCACTTCGTTGCTACGCCAAATGCTTCGGAGCTCTTCAAGGGTTCTGTGGCCGAACGTCGGAATGGCCAACAATTCCTCGTCGGACATCCTCCTTAAATCACCGACTGTTTCGCAGGCCATCGATCGAATGAGGTTGAAAAGACGCCCGCTAACACCGCCCTGTAGCGACGCGATTGGGGCATCGTCGGCCAACCTGCTCGGATCGCCGATCGCATCGATCGGTGCGCCGTTAGTTGACGCCGACTCTCTCAAGGGAGGCAGCTTTCGTCGATGAATCCAGCGGGGCCGCCGCGTCATGTAAAATCCATCTTGAACGGTGCGGTGACTGCACTTGTCAGAAAAAGCGCGATGTGCGGCGCATGAACGAGCAATGCTTCGGCATGAAACTACGATGACCAATAGTTCAAAGCCTACGTTGTCCGACGATTGGCGCACAACTGAAAACAAGCTTCGTGCACTTCCAAGAGGCGCAAGGTTGCGCAGGAAGAGTAGTACTGTCTCAGGAAGTCTTGGCATGGGCTCAAGGGTGCGTTGTCGCTCCATAAGCAGGCGACAGATCGCCAGTCGTACCGTCGCCGATTGGCACGGCCCTTCCGCCACATGGTCGAGCGGCGGCTATTGTCGTACCGGCCGGCGAGCAGTTGCCGACCGATACGCGTGCCTTGCTTCACCGATAGCGGATGGTGGACGCGCGAAGGGCGCCGGACCATTGGCCCGGCGCCCTTTTGTCGGTCGATAGGCGCCATTCCTAGATGATGAAGAAGTCCTTGGCGGTGAGCTTGAGGTTCAGGTCGAGCTCGGCGAACTGTACCTGCGCACCCGACCCGCTGCCGTCGGCATCGAAGTACAGAGCGCCCGTCGTCTTGTCGTAGATGACGCGGTCGGTCGTATCGTGCGCCGTCGCGCCGATGAAGAACGCCCCGCTCGCCAGCGCGCCGTCCTTGAGGCCGGCGAAGAACGCGTTGTCGAGCTGGATCGTGTCGTCCTTGACGCTGAAGTCGGTGATCGTGTCGACGTTGCCGTTGCCGAGCGCCGACTTGAAGACGAACGTGTCGGCGCCTGCGCCGCCGGTCAGTTCGTTGGCACCTGTGTTACCGCGGATGGTGTTGCCGAGCGAGTTGCCCTTGGCGTAGACGTCGGCGCTGCCGGTCAGGTAGAGGCGCTCGACGTGCGAGCCGAGGGCGAAGCTGACATTGGAGTAAACCGTGTCGGTGCCTTCCTTCGAGTACTCGGTGACACGGTCGCCGGCGTCGTTGACGTAGTAGATGTCGTTGCCTTTACCGCCGTACATGTCATCGGCGCCGATGCCACCGTCGAGCTTGTCGTTGCCGACGCCACCACCGAGGCGGTCGTTACCGGCGTCGCCGAACAGCTGGTCGTCACCGCTATCGCCGTAGAGGCTGTCGTTTCCGTCGCCGCCATGGATGGTGTCGTTGCCGGAGCGGCCGTGCAGCAGGTTGTTGCCGTCGTTGCCGTAGATGAGGTTGGCGGCGCTGTTGCCGTCACCCTTGAGGTTGGCGTCGCCGGTGAGCACCAGGTTCTCGACGTTG